>CALDQK010000355.1 GCA_937911525.1 uncultured bacterium | reverse complement strand
CTCGAGCGTCCCCGAGCGGGTCAGGTTGACCGTCTCGTCGCGGGGCTTGAGGTCCGCCCAGCGCTTGCCGTTCCAGTATTCCCAGGCCAGGCGCTGGTCTGGCTTGCGCCGGCGCCGCCGGCGCTCGCGCTCGCTGGCCTCCTCAGGGAAGGGCTCGCTGAGCACCACGTCGTGCTCGCCCTCCTCGAACTCCTCGAGGCGCAGGTAGAGCCGCACCGACTGCTCGGGCAGGGGCGAGTCGAGCCCGAGGTAGAGCGCCGGGTTCTCCTCGCGGAAGGGCTCGAAGGCCTGGAAGCTCTTGAAGTCGTCGCGGACGACGTGGGTCTGGTCGAGGAAGGTGAAGTCGTTGTAGCTGTAGCAGCGATCGATCGCGTAGGGGACCTGGCTGTAGCGGATCTCGAGCGAGCGCATCGCCGGCGGCTGGAGCGGGTGCTCGTCCTTCCACACCCAGTTGCCGTCCACGACCTGATACGCGCCGGCGCGGCCGTAGTCGCCCTGCAGGATCCGCATCCGGACCCAGTGGCCCTCCTGGCCGTTGACCTCGTGGGCGACCATCTCGTCGGGGCGCAGGAAGGAGATCGTGCCGTTGGTGGTCAGCGCCAAGGTCGAGTCGCGGAAGTCGTGCTTGACGGTGTCGGGCACGCCTTCGGGGGTCGTGCGGCCGAGCTCGACCCAGCGGGTTCCGTTGAAGAACTCCATCACCAGGACCAGGTTGGCCGTCGGCTTGGCCGGCGCGACGACGGTCGGATCGGCCAGGGTCAGGTCGAAGAAGACGCGGCTGTCCTCCTTGCCCACGCACTCCTCGCTGAGCACGTAGAAGGCGGAGTCGACGACGGGCGCCTCACCGAGGGGATAGAAGGTCTTGGTCGTGTCGAGGGGCACGAACACGTCCGCCTGGCTGGCCAGCGCGACGTCGGCCAGGATCCCCTCGTCGAGGATCTGGGCCGCGGCGCTGACGCTGCCCACGATCGTCTCGTTCTCGTTGGCCGGCAGCTCGATCAGGTGGCCGCGGATCCAGAAGCGCTCTTCCTCCTCCTCGGCGACGATGCCCATGGCGATGTCTTCGAGGGGGCCCGCGAAGCCGACCGTCTTCTGGTTGCCGCTCGCGGCGTCCTCAGCGGGGCTGATCTCGATGGTGTCGAGGTCCTTCCAGCGGTGCCCGTTCCAGTACTCCCACTCGAGGAGGGCGGTCAGGCCCTCGGTGCGGGCCTGCGGGCAGTCGAACACCACCTGGACGGTGCCCGACTCGGCCAGCGTCGAGAAGCGGCTGTCGGAGATATAGAGGTAGCGGTCGATCTCCTTGGTCCCGGCGAAGGCGTCGAAGGGCTCGCGGGGGACGGCGCGCAGGGTCTCGGTGTGCTCTGCGACCTTGTCGCGGTGGATCGAGATCACCTGGGCCAGGCGGGTCGAGACGGCGTAGAGGTCGTATTCGGTCTCGAACACGATGCTGTCGCCGTCCTCGTTGGGCTCGGTCGCGACCTGGGTGCCGCGCGGGACCCAGGTGCCACCGCTGAAGCCGTCGACCAGGGTGAAGGTCAGCATCGTGCGCGCCGGCTGGGGCGGGCGGAGACGGATCCCGATCAGGTCGAGCAAGGTCAGGTAGACCTTGTCGGGCACGCGGTTGAGCCGGTAGAGGACCATCTCGGTCATCCACGCGAAGAGCTCGATCAGCGTGATGCCGGGGTCGGAGGGGTTGTAGTTGGTCCACTCCGGGCAGTACTGGGGAATGAGTCGGATGGCCTCGTCGCGGATCTGCTCGAAGCTCCGATCGTCCAGGTTGGGCGTCGGCAAGGTCATGGGCAGGACCGCCTAAGGGCTCTTCTGCAAATAGAAGGGATAGACCAGGTTGTAGACGTTGTTCGTCGCGATCACCTGATACTCGATGCTCACGTTGACGCGGTTGCCCTGGCCGGGGCCGAGCTCGCAGTCGACGCCGAGCGCCTGGATCCGCGGCTCCCACTTATTCAGGGCCTCGGTCACGTAGTAGATGATCAGGCCGTGGGTGTTGCTGTTGTTGGGGGCGAACACCAGGTCGTGGATCGCGCAGCCGAAGTCGGGGCGCATCACCCGCTCGCCCAGGGCAGTGCCCAGGATGATCAGGATGCTCTCTTCGATGTTCTCCTCGAAGGTGGACATGGCGATGCCACGTCGACGATCGAGGTCGATCGGGAACTTCCAGCCAACACCGAGAAAGGATTTACGAGTGTCGAAGCCGCCGGCTCGTTGCCGCGCCACACTTCCCCCTGACATCGCCTAAAGGCGCAAGAGGCCGGAATCTAGGTAGGCCCAGGGGCAGTGTCAAGGTGACCCCGGGCTAGAGATTACCGAGCGCCTTCGCTCAGGTTCCGGGCTCCCCAGTCGAGAGCGGTCCGAAACCCGGCCGCGCGGGGGGGCTGATCGGGCGGAGCGCGCCGCTGAGCGTGCAGGAGCGCCTGGCGGGGGGTCTCGGAGTCGAGGCTCCCGCCCTGCAGGGGCTGGGGCGCCGGAGGGGGCTCGCTCCCGCTGCACCACTCGCTCGCGTTGCCGGCCACGTCGCGCAGGCCGAAGCCAGAGCGGTCGAACTCGAAGGTCCCGGCCGGGGCGCAGAGCGGGGTGAACTCGCCCGTGTCGGGGTCGGCGTTGCCGTAGCTGGCGAAGGCCAGGTTGGCCGGGAAGGGGGTGATCTCGGTCGGCGCCTGCTGGCCCCAGGGGTAGGGCTGGGGCTCGCCGTCCTGGGGGTCCCAGCTGGCGGCGACCAGCCACTCCTCGGCGGTCGGCAGCCGCCGCCCGTAGAAGCGCGCGTATTCGAGGGCGTCGTAGTAGCTGACCCCGACCACGGGCGCGTCGCGCTCGGCGCTGAGCGAGCTCTTGGGCGGCGCGTGGTCCAGGTCGCTCCGCCCGCAGCGATGCAGGCTGCCCGCCCGGACCCAGGCCGCGTGGAAGCGCTCGTAGCGGCCGCGGCTGACCTCGTCCCGGTCGATCAGGAAGGCCTCGAGCTCCAGCGCCTGGCGCGGCGCGAGGGGCGGCTCGCCCGGGGCCGGGTCCTCGGCCCCGACCCGGTAGCTGCCGCGCTGGACCTCGACCAGCTGCGTCCGGTCGGCCGGCACGAAGTAGAGCGCGGCGCGCAGGCGGTGCGGCTGGCGGCGGAGCGCCAGGACCTCGCCCGCGAGCAGGCCCTCGCGCTCGTGGTCGACCAGGTAGGCGTCGATCGCGGTCACAAGCGGGTCGGGGCCGTCCTGGGGCAGCTCGGCCAGGGCGTCCTCGACCGCCTGGTAGGCCTTCTGCTCGCTCGCCTTGGCGAAGAAGCGCCGCACGCCGGGGCGCTTCCAGGCCACCGCTCCGCCGGCGGGCAGCGCCGCGAGCAGGAGCGCCGCCGCGAGCAGGATCGGCCCCCAGGCCCGCTTGCGCGCGGGCGGCGGGAGGGTGCTCCCGGCGGGGAGGTCGGAGGTCGCGGGGCGCTTACGGGTCGGGTCCCAGCGCGTGAAGGTCGAGCCCGGCGGCGGGGTGATCTCGAGCGGCGGGGTGTCGGCCAGCTCCCGGGTCAGGGCCTGGCAGCGCTGCGCGACCGTGGCGGCGCTGGGGCGCTCCTGGGGGTCCTTGACCAGGAGCGCGTCGATCAGGTCGCGGAACTCCTGGGGCGCGAGCTCGGCCCGGATCGGGGGCGGGCTGTCCTCCATGTGCATCCGCGCCAGCTCGACCGCGGTGTCGGCCGGGAAGGGCAAGAGCCCGCTGAGGGCCTCGTAGAGGACGACGCCCAGGGCGTAGACGTCCGCCGCGGTCGTGACCGTCTTGGCGTCCTCGAACTGCTCGGGGGCCATGTAGATCGGCGTCCCGAAGGCGTCCCCGGTCGCGGTCAGCGGGACCTCGGTCGGCAGGTGGCTCGGCGCGCGCTTCCAGCGGGCCAGGCCGAAGTCGGCCAGGCGCAGCCCGCCGCGTCCGTCGAGGAGGATGTTGGCCGGCTTGAGGTCGCGATGGATGACGTGCCGCTCGTGGAGGGCCGCGAGGGCGAGGGCCACGTCGCGCCCGAGGGCCGCGACCGTGGCCCAGGGCAGGCGGCGCCGGTGGCGCTCGAGCACGTGGTGCAGGTCCTCGCCCTCGACGAGGTCCATGACCATGTATTGGTAGTCGCCGCAGGTCCCGTGGCGGCGCACGCCGACCAGGAGCGGGTGGCGCAGGCTCTCGCCGATCTGGGCCTCGCGCACGAAGCGGTCGCGGATGTGGTCGTGGGCCGTGATCGTGAGCAGCTTGAGCGCGACCCGGTCCTGGGCCTCGCTCAGGGCGTCGCGGCCGACGTAGACGGCGCCCATTCCGCCCGCGCCGAGGCGGGCGGTGATCTCGACGTCACCGATCGTGCGTCCGACGAGGGGGTCGCTCACCGGGCGGAATCTAGCAGGGATCGGGGGGCGAGGTCGGACGTCGGAGACCGAGACGGACGACCGAGCCGGACGACCGACGACCGAGACCGAGCCCGACGACCGAGCCCGACGACCGAGACCGACGACCGAG
>CALDQK010000354.1 GCA_937911525.1 uncultured bacterium | reverse complement strand
CTTCCGGCGCGAGTACCAGGCCAGCCGAATCTCCCGCCTCGTCGGCCGCCCTGGCGTGACCTTTCCCCTCGGCACCTACGACCTCCTCGCCAACCACGGCGTCCAGATCGCGGGCGCGCCTCCCTAGGCCCCACCCGCGAGCCAGTCGAGCACTCGCCTCTTCCCCCACAAGCTCGACGCACGTAGCCCGCTCCAGAAGGAGCGGGCTACGTCTACGTACGCCTGGCTCGGCTGGGGTGCGCTGCGCGGTCAGCGCGGGCGAGGAATGGGTGGCGGCTGGGCGTGTTTGGGGGAGGTTCTTTGGCAGAGCCTTCGGCTTTGCCTAGAAACTACTTTGGGTTGTCGTAGCCGAAATTCTGGGTCCAGTAGCGGCCGCTCTGCGAGTTGCCGATGCCGATCGAGACGTGGCCCTTCATGAGCATGTTGCGGTGGTGGCCGCTCGAGGTGTACCAGGCGTTGAAGGCCCCGCGGCCGGTGTTCATGCCCATGGCGATGTTCTCGCCGGCGTAGCTGGCGCCTTCGGCCTTGCAGCGGTCGCCGGGGCTGCGCTTGCCTGGGACTGGGGACATGTGGTCGAAGAAGCGGCGCTGCTCCATGTCGTTGCTGTGGCCGCGGGCGGCGCGCATGAGGGGCTCGTGGAGCTTGAGCGCGCGCAGGCCGAAGAGCATTCGATACTCGTTGGTCGCCCGAATGCAGGCGCGCTCCTGCTCGGTCGCGCTGCTCTTCTTCTTCTGGTTGTAGAGCAGGATCTCCTGGCTCTGGCGGAGGACCTTGGCGTCCGTGCCGTCGACCGGGAAGCGACGCATGTCGATCGACTGCTTGGCCTCGGCGGCCAGCTCGGCTTCGATCTGGGCGTAGGTCGACTCGCTGCCGCCGTAGCGCTGGGCCCAGGCGGCGAGGCGCTCGACCTCGGCCAGGAGACCGACCAGCTTGTCGTCGTCGCGCAGGGACTCGAGGGGGTGGTCGTAGGCGCGGATCAACTCGCCCACGGCCTTGTCGACGACCGGCTGACCGCTCGCGCCGTGGTTGGCGTCCGGGTAGATCGACTTGTCGAAGATGATCCCGAGAGCCTTCTGGCGCAGGGTCACGATCTTGCGCGCTAGCTTGGCGCGGATCTTCCCCTTGCTCCGCTCGAAGTGCTTGCTGACCTTGGCGCGGGCCTGGCTCAGCTCCTCGTTCAACGCGTCGCGGAGGGCCTGCTGGGCAGCGCCGCCCTTGGCGGAGAGGGCGCGGGCTGCCTCCTCGCGGCGCTCGACGCTGCCCGAACCTCGCACCGCCTTGAGGAGGTCCTCCTCGGCCTGCGGGAGCGCGGGGCGAGGCAGCGCGCCCGCTTCGCTACGTCCCGCGCTGGCCGGGACGGGGCGCTTGCGCGCGCGGGCCTTCTCGGCCACCCGGGCGGCGCGCTCGGCCTCGAGTCGGCCCTGCTCCTCCGGCGTGATCCACTTGCCCTTGTAGAGCACCAGACCGAGCGCGCGCTTGAGCGCGTCGCCGCGCAACCACTCGCCCTTGACCTGGCGGTAGCCGAGGAAGCGACGGGCGTCCTCGTGGTTGGTGTCGCGCGCGATCACCTCCTTGCAGAGGCGCTCGGCGTCCTGGTCGAGGGCGTGGTCCTTGCAGAACACAGCCAGCTGGTAGCGACCGTCGAGGTCGTCGCGCTTCAGCTTCGCCTCGCGCTCCTGGAGGACCTTCTTCCAGTCCGTCTTCTCGACCCGGTCGATCTCGTCGCGGCGGATGGTGATCACCATCCCGCTCTTCTTCTTCACCTTGACGTAGCGACGGGTCTCCTCGACCACCGTCCCGCGCACCGCCCCCCCGTTGACGAGCACCACCTTGTCCGCGCGAGCCTCGCTCGGGCTGAAGAACAACACGAAGGCACCGACCAGCAGCGCAAGCGACAGGAGCAGGCGACGCGACATGAGACCTCCCTCTCAGCCGCAAACCCTAGAGACCCAGGGCTGAAGACGTGTCACTCCTCCGTACGGCACGTGTACGACGAACGTCATTCCAGGGATGAGTCGCATTTGGTCCGTAGTTGGCGAGGTGGACCGATTCTTAAGGAGTTGTGGCGCGGCTGCGGGCTTTGCGAGAGGAAGGGCGATGAAGCAATGCGTTCTGATCCTTGCCCTCCTCCTCGCCGGCCCCGTCGCGCTGGCGGAGACCTACCAAGTCAGCGCACCCGGCTATGCGGGGCGGCTCGAGGTCGGCTCGGGCGGCGAGGCGACCCTGACCATGACCCCCGGCAAGCGACCCCGCCGTGGCAAGAGCGGCGTGGTGACGCGGAAAGGGACCCTGACGGCGATCACCGGCGGGCTGCGCTTCGACTACTCGGTCCAGGTCAAGCCTGGCCTCCGCCGCGGAGCGGCCGCCTGGGTCCGCAACCCGCGCTTCAGCCTCGACGCCTGGGGTGAGCGGAGCGAAGCCCGCAGCGCGACCTTTGCCCGCACCCAGGACGAGGTGTTCGAGGGCAAGCTCGAGGGGCGCGCGCTGCGCCTCAACCGCGCCGTGAGCAAGAACTGGATCGTGCTCGTCGTGCCGGGCCTCTCGACCAACAACTGGAACAAGGTCGGGATCCCCTATCTGGACGAGAACCTGCGCGCGCTGCGCGCCCGCGGGGTCGAGGCCCGCCGGCTCGGGATCAAGACCGAGAACGGGGTCGCGCTCAACGCTGCCTATATCGCCGCCGAGATCCGCAAGGAGGCCGCGCGCGGCAAGAAGGTGATCGTGATGGCTCACAGCAAGGGCGGCACCGACACCACCGCCGCCCTGGCCCTCGAGCCCGACCTGGCCCGCTCCGTCCTGGGCGTGATCGCGATCCAGCCCGTCTACGGCGGCTCCTACGTGGCCGACTTCGTCGCCGGCCAGCGCCAGCTGAGCGGCACCATGGCCTTCGTGTTCGAGAAGGTCTTCAAGGGCGAGCGCGCCGCCGTGCTGGACCTGACCCACCAGGCGCGAGCCGCCTTCGTCGCGGCCCACCCCTACCCCGCCAAGCGAGTCCCGACCGTCGTCGTCCGCTCGAGCTTCGACCGTCGCGCCTCGGTCTCGACCCTCTACGCGCCCCAGAAGCTGATCAAGCGGACCAAGAACGAGCCGAGCGACGGCCTCGTGACCCCCGCCGACCAGACGATCCCCGGCGCCAAGGCCACGATCGACCTCGACGACCTCGACCACTTCGAGCCCGGCGTCCGCCTCGAGAGCCCCCACAAGCCCGTCGACGTGACCAACCGCGCCATGGACGAGCTGCTCGTCGTGCTGCGCAAGGAGCTCGAGGCCAGCGTCGCGGCGCAGTTCGGCGAGGGAGAGGCCCCCCCCCGCTACGTCGGTCAGCCCCTGGGCGAGTAGGCGTGTCCGACGGCGAGTGGCTCGAGGTCGACGAGGTCGGCTTCGAGCACCACCCGGACGCGGCCGAATGGATGGAGGCCGCGGGCTGCGAGCGCGCGCGCGTCGCATCCGCCGCCGTCGTCGGCGGCCACCGCTGGGCCCTGCTCGAGTGCGCCGCGGGCGAAGAGGTCCGGCTGAGGATCCTGGTGCGGGGAGAGGACGCCCTGCGTGAGGACGACTCCCAGGCCTGGCTGGAGGCCTTGGGCCAGTTTCAGTCCGCCGGCGGGTAGTCCGAGAAGAAGTCCTCGACCAAGTCGGACAAGGTCCCCTCGTGGATCGCACGCCGCAGCCGGCTCATGAGGCGCTGGTAGAAGCGCAGGTTGTGAATGCTGCAGTAGGTCAGGCCCGCTAGCTCGTTGGTCTTGAGCAGGTGGCGGACGAAGCTGCGCTGGACGCCCAGCCGACAGGCCAGGCAGTCGCAGGTGGGGTCGATCACGCGGTGGTCGTCGCGGAAGCGGGCGTGCTTGAGCCGCAGGTAGCGGCGCGGCCACATGAAGACCTCGCCGTTGCGCGCGTTCCGAGTCGGCAGCGCGCAGTCGAACATGTCGATCCCGCGCAGGACCGAGTTGACCAGGTCCTCCGGCTTGCCGACGCCCATCAGGTAGCGCGGCTTGTCGCTCGGCAGGAGGGGCGTGGTCGCCTCGAGGACCTCGTTCATGAGCTCGGGACCTTCGCCGACCGAGAGGCCGCCGACCGCGTAGCCGGGGAAGTCGAAGGCCGTGATCTCGTTCGCGCTCTGGGCGCGCAGGTCGGGGTGGACGCCGCCCTGGACGATCCCGAACAGGGCCTGCTCGTCGGGCCGCCCGTGGGCAGCCAGGCAGCGCTCCGCCCAGCGCGTCGTGCGGTCCACGGCGCGCGCGACCTCGTCGCGCGGGCAGGGGAAGGGCGCGCACTCGTCGAAGGCCATCATGATGTCGGCCCCGAGCTGGTTCTGGATCTCCATCGAGCGCTCGGGGCCCAGCTCCAGGATCAGCCCGTCGTAGGGCGAGCGGAAGCGGACCCCGTCCTCGCTGATCTCGCGCAGCTCGGCGAGCGAGAACACCTGGTAGCCGCCCGAGTCGGTCAGCATGGCCCGCGGCCAGCGGCTGAAGGCGTGCAGGCCTCCCG
>CALDQK010000353.1 GCA_937911525.1 uncultured bacterium | reverse complement strand
CCACCAAGAAGAAGGCCACCAAGAAGAAGGCCACCAAGAAGAAGGCCACCAAGAAAAAGGCCACCAAGAAGAAGGCCACCAAGAAGAAGGCCACCAAGGGTGCTGCACCAGGGACGATCAGCCTGGCGGCGCTACAGCGGGACGCGGAACTTCAGATTGTCGCTCACCCTCTGGGCACTGACCAACCAGTCCCGACGGCACTCTCCCCCCTTGCCGCAGTGGCCGGCCCGATTGTCAGCTTTGGAACCGCCTCCTCGGCATTCCAGGCACTTCTTGCATTGGTCGCCGCATACAACGACTGGAAGCGCGACAAGAAGCTGCATGAGAGGCTCGATGAGTTGGGGGAGGCGGTCTCGCACGTATCGAACAAGCTGGATTTGGTCCTTGATGTTCTAGTCAAGCAGTTCGGGCTCCTTGAGTCGGCGATGAGGGCAGAGTTTCGCAAGGTCTTGGCGATGGGGTTGCTGGCGGAACTTCAGTTGTTTCAAGAGCGCCAAGACGCGTACAGGAAGCCAGGGGTTCACCCGATGCTCCCTTCACATCTTGATCGGCTGCAAGTCTCTGCACGGCAGGCAATGGCGCTTGACTCATATGCCCACCTACCAATCATCGGTGCAGCAATGGTCATGGAGCACCGCGTCCACATTGAGAACGCTGACCTTTACTCTGCGAAGATGTGGGCTGGTGCCAAGAGGCGATATCGCACGTTCTTTGAAAGAGCATTCACCAGCGGTTTGGGTGGTGAATACACAAAGGCTGAAGAGGACTTCCGAGAGGCCAAGGCCCGCTGTGAGCGGGCATCTCTCTTTAACATCGGCTGGTCCAGGCTCATCGGTACCGACTGCGCGGACTTCATATCGATGCAGTTCTTGGGTAGCTGGAAATCGGGATTCCGGAAGGCGCCGGACTTCGTGTACAGCGGGATTTATCGACGGTGTGGCGGTGAGAAAGAAAGATACGGCAAGCCCCATAGCTCGCCGGTGATCATGGAACGCATTCAGACCGCGTTGAATCGCGTCAATCAGGTCCACGTTCCAGAAACGAACAGGGCGTATGGCCGGTTCCAGACACTTGAGAACTGGCGCCAGAGCGCCAAGAGCCTCTCGCAGACCGCACAGGCCCTGTGACGACTGCACTTCGTCCTGCATCCGCGCACTTCCCCTGCCTCAGTGTCGCAGGCGACGCATGAGCATGCTCTTCAGTGCATCGGTCGTATGAGCGTCCTCAAACAGATAGAAGCCCGGATCGAGGCTCGGCCTACCAGGGGACAGACGCCATGCTCGCTACCAGGGGACAGACGCCATGCTCGCTCGTTCCAGTCGGCATTCAGCCCGCAGTGTTTCCAGGCCGGAATCCAGTAGCCGTGGTCCACGGGCGAGGCGCGGTCGTGTCCGATCATGGAGTCCACGATCACGTGAATCTCTTGGCTCCCGTCGTTCCTGGCCTTCATCGGCATCCGCCCCTCCTCGCTCGCCAGCGCAGCCTCTATTGAGTCAACGATTCGGGGCGGCGAATGTGCCCAACTCTCGCACGGTTAACGAAGACGGGTGGCACCAAGGACCTCCTGGGCCTACGGTGCTGTCTGCGAGGAAGCCATGACGCTGGGTCCGAGGGAGGACGAGTTGGCCTGCTGCGACGCCCTGGCTGCGGCTGGCGGCGTCAAGGAGGTCATGGGCGACGACATCCTCGCCAAGATCGCGCACGACCTTGTGGGTGCGATCTGGGGCTCCGTCACGATCGACTGGACCCAGAAGGAGTCGCTGCGCGCCCGTATGCGATCGAAGATCAAGCGGCTACTCCGCAAGCACGGCTACCCATCTGACAAGCGCCAGGCCGCCGTAGACACAGTGATCGAGCAGGCCGAGCAGGTTTGCCGTAACTGGGCACTGGGGGCATAGCGTGGTTGCCTTGTTCGATCTACTGAGTCGGGGTTACTTCCCCAAGGAGTTGCCGCCTTGCTTCTCAACAACGGGATTCGCAGCGATTGCAGCGTCTGGCTCTTTGCCACCGGCGGGGAGCTGGAAGGCAAAGCTCGCTCGCCACAGCCTCGCGCGGACTGGACGTATCCGACGTGAGTTGGGAGTCCCGAATCCAGCGAACTACCTGGGCCTGTCGTGCGAGATAGCGGCCAATTGGAGCAGGCTGACCGCCTACTACGCTCGCTCTCCCATGTCTCGGAGCGTTCCGACAGTTGGCGGGCCAGATGATCTTCGCTCTGTGGTGCCAAGCCTCGGAACCAGCTCGATTGCGGAGCAACGAGTCATCGAGCGCACGAGCGCAGCCTACGTTCTCAAGGCCGACATAGCTGGATACTACGGATCAATCTATACGCACAGCATCCCCTGGGCGCTTGAGGGCAAGGCGATCGCCAAGGCCAATCACAGCGACACGCTGCTGGGCAACAGACTCGACCGGTACGCTAGAAACGCCCAGGACCAACAGACCCTTGGGCTCCCAATTGGACCCGATGCCTCCTATATCCTTGCTGAGTTGATCGGTACTGCCCTTGATCTGGCTCTGATCCAACGGCTTGGCAGAACGCCAGCGGGGTTTCGCTTCTATGACGACTTTGAGATTTCATGCTCTTCGTCGCATGACGCTGAGCGTGTGCGCGATGCTCTTCAAGAGACACTTCGCGACTACGAGCTTCAGCCAAACGCTAACAAGACTAGGATTGAAGTCATGCCTGGGCGACTGGAGCTCGCCTGGGTAGGACGAATTCGACGGTTTGCGTTTTCTCAACCCGCCACTAGGAGTGAGCTACTCGCCTTTTTCGATCTCGCATTCGCGCTGGCGCACGAGAACCCTGAACAACTCGTTGTTCCCTACGCGATGCGGCGACTCCACTCCGTTCATGTCCCGCCTGTGGACCACGAAGTGCTGTTGCGCCTGCTGGTTCAAGCAGTCCTCGCTGACGCAAGTTCCATCATGGACTTCCTCCGAGCTGTCACTGCATTGGCGGAGGAAACGGGCTGGGTGATCGACCGCGACCTCATCGCGGAAGCCATCAACCTGGTGATTGAGCGCAGCGGAAACCGAGGCCACGGGAATGAGGTCGCGTGGGCGCTGTGGGGGGCGCTCGCCTTTGAGATTGACGTCTTGGCTCCCGCATGTCGAGTCCTTCAGTCCTTGGACGACCCATTCGTTGCGCTCCTCGCGCTTGACGCTAGAAGGCAGAAACGGCTTGTGGCGCTTGACGTATCGCGTTGGAAGACACGGCTAGTTGCTGGAGAACTGTTTGGAGAGCACTGGCCGCTTGTATACGAGTCTCTCTGCCACGGCTTCTTGCGACCAACCGGAGGAGGCGACCCCGTTGCGTCAGACCCATTCTTCCTCGCGCTCAGGGCCAGTGGAGTGCGTTTCTACGAGCCTGTTCAACCGGCCACCGAGGTGCCGGAAGACTACGAGGATCTGACGCCCGACACTGTGTCGCGGTAGCTGGGAGAGATATGTCGTCGAACGCGCGGGCGCATTATCAGGGGCTGATCGCAGATAACGTCACGCAGCTGATCACCTTGCACAGCAACATCCAGTCGGGCCGGGGAAGGCGCCATCAGCAAGACGCGCTTCACCGAGCGGGCATCGTTCTCGTTGTTGCAGCTTGGGAGAGCTACGTTGAGCGGTTACTGGACGAAGCCTACGCGGCGATCACGCCTGGAGCGGGCGCAGGCCCACACACCTTGCTTCCTTATCAACTCTCAGCGGCGCGCATCCCTGGTCGGATCGAGAGTTTCAACAATCCCAATCGAAAGAACGTCCAGCGGCTGCTTCGCGAAACGCTCAACTTTGACCCTTTTCCACACTGGACATGGACTGCTGGGGTCAAGACGTGGACAGCCGCGCAGGCGAGAGCTCGTCTCGACGAGTGGGTGCAGATCAGGCATCGAGTCGCTCATGGAAACCCGCTTCCCACATACCCGTGGATTCTTGGGAACAACGGCCAGCCTCGGCTCACCCTTACTCACATGCGGTCTTGTCGAGGCTTCTTCAATGCCATGGTTCGCGCGACTGACAGCGCACTAAGACAGCACCTCGTTGCCAGCTTCGGGGTTGCGAACCCATGGCCCGCATAGGACCAAACCAATCGAGCCTAGCCCTTCACCAATCCCGTGCGTTCTTATGGACCGGAGTAGACCAGCCGGGAGACAATCTGCTGAAGGCTATCTGACGCTGGAACTGACAAGCACCAGGGAATCCGCACCAAACCAGGTCCATCAGTTCCTCTACCTTCTCCGTCTCCACGAGAATCACCCATGTGTAGCCGTCGTCTGACTTCCCAAATGATCTCTCTGGGAGGTTCCGACTTCGGAGCGAGTCCCGCACATTCTCGACCTGGGCACGCACTCTAAGGCCCATGAGATCGCTCTCTACGTCACTTGCTGGAGAGTCGTAGCCGTCATTGCCGAAGACCGCTGTCGTGCCAGGGCGCCAGAGGATTGCCCCCCGGTGTGCAGGGAAGTGCTGGTCGCTTACGTGTTCCGCTGCGCGCTGCGCCTCACGAACCCAGAAGAACTGATCTGCTTGCCTTGCAACACTCTCTATCCAGGGGTAGTGGCGCAGTAGTGTCGTCGGCTGCCTCTCCAGCTCGGACCGGAGGTCTGCCCAGCTACAAACCGTGACGGAGAAGCGCCCCATCTCAACGTTCTCTTCGCTAATCTCGCGCGCTCTCTGTTGGACTGCGGCATCTCTCTTGCCGGAGGTCGCTAGAGTGAAGTGGGTGAGGGCTGGGGAGAAATCAAGCGCGAGAGCTACTTCGCGCTCCAACTCCGAGATCGTCACTGCTCGGTCGGAGTAGTTGTCCTTGCCCTTGCATTGGACTCCTGCCCACTTCCCTCCTGGGCGCCCATAGATGTCTACACCCTTCTGGCTCTGACCACTGCGCCCGTGAAACTTCGTCTCAGGGTCCCTCCAGATCTCCCTCCAGATGTCGTAGCAGAGGCGCTCAAACGCCTGCCAGTCAGCCGGAGGAGGCAGTTGTGAAGCTGAGATTCCCACGGTGTGGAGTATGCCGGACATCCGAGTGCGAACAACCGGAGCGTGCGGCTGTGATAAGGATGAAGCCGGATCGGCTCATGCTCGTCCGATTAGCCTGTTGACAAGGCACTTCGCTCGGGAGCCAGTCGAAGCGTGGAGAGGTCATGCAGAAGAAGATCAACCTGCTGCTGCGAGACGAGTTTTCGCTTCTCGTAGGAGTCCGAGGCGTGGTCCGGCTCGTCGTTCGTACGGTGCGGGGGAGAGCCGATTTCAACGAGGTGCGTATCGAGGACGCGCGATTCGACCTGTGGGATGACCTCACCGAGGCAGATACGGTTGCTGGGCACGTAGTGGCATACCAAGTCAAGGCCCAAACTACGCCGCTCAAGGAGGAGGCATTTAGGGGTCAACTTGCCGCGCTCCTAGCGCAACCCGCCATCACAGTCGGGTGTTTCTCCTGCGCCGACCTCGTGGAGGTCGAGGGCTGTGGCTCTCTGCGAGTGCTCCGCACCCTCTGCAAGCGATTGGCAAACAAGGACATCGACGCCTCTGCACTGGTAGGCGACCTCACGCGGGATCAAAGATCTTGGCTAGGCCACATCGAACGGCTTCTCGGAAGCAAGACTAAGGTGGCACTCGATCTCCTATCCCGACTTCGGATCGAGAGGTTGGGTGACGCCGACAACCTCCGTGACGAGTTGCTGGATTCTCTTGCGGAGGTGTCCGACGACCCAGAGGGCCTCCTTGATCGATTGCGAAACCACCTCCGAGACAACCTAGACGCGGCTGCTCGCATCACCTGGAAGTCCATTCGTGAAACGGTCGAGGCGCATCTCTCAGTTGCCCCCAAGGACGTCAATGTAGTGAGGCCGGAGCGTGCTCGGAGTTGGATCGACCAGGTCATCGAGCCCTTGTCCGGGCATCTCTCCAACGCCATACCTCACATTGAGAGCGGAATCTGGACATGGCGGACAACGGGTGTTTTTGAGGCCCTAACTCCGCTGGAGGATCTCGCACATTCTGCTGAAGTACTCGACGACTTCTTGGAGAACTTCCCGAAAGTAGGCGAGTTGCTGCTCGCATGGCGGAAGCAGCTTACTGGTCTATCCAACGCGGCCAGGCGAGAGGCAGATTGGCTGACCTCCTCCGGCAGTTCCCTCCCAACGATTGTGTCGAATCTCACCCACCAGTTCATGCAGCGAATCCCCAGCCCCTCTGGCCCACCGTGGGAGGGAAGCAGCAGGGACTTCTTCGTTCATGTGATTGCCCAGCACTTCGTGAACAACGTGGGAGAGCTGGACCGCTGGACTCACGCCTCTTGGGACTTTTGGAACACATACCGCGCTCCACTCCGGGAGGCCGTCGAACGTTTTGACGAGTGGAAAGAACACCATGAAGCCACTTGGGAGGAGGGACGTGCACTGGGGACTCTGGCGGAGGAGATCCGTGGAGAGTTGAAGAACACGCGAAGGAGCATCGTCCGCGAGCACGGCGTAGCTGCCCAAGCGCCTCCTCCTGAGAGCTTCCCTGAGAAGTTCTAGCTTCTCTGAGAGACTCTGACCCGGTCTAGGCGCCTAGCCGCAAGTGCGGAGGTTGTCCCAAATGCCCTTCCTTCCGGGACGATGCGTACGCGCCAGTTCGCCCAGCGTAAGTCGCTGAGCCTCGGCGCTGGTTGAGCCCCGACGCACCAGGGCTTCTGGGACACTGACGCTGCCGGAGGTGGGACATGCCGATCGACACAGGGGTATGGCGGATCGATGGTGACCTGAAGCGGATCGAGCCCCAGCATCGCCTTGCCCCCATGTGACCGTGAAGCTGTTGGTAGGAACCGAGCAGCTCGCAAGCTGCCCGCAGAGCCAGCTGGCTCTCCGTTAGTTAGGGTCTTACCCAAACATGGACCGGGAACGGTTCATCTTGCCTGGTCAAGTCATGCTCCAGGCCACGGGGGTTCTGAACCCAGCCATCGGGGTCATAGACAAAGCAGACCAGAGTTCGGCAATCCTGGTGTGCCGCGTAC
>CALDQK010000352.1 GCA_937911525.1 uncultured bacterium | reverse complement strand
CTTCTGCCAGGCCGCGTGCGTCCCGAAGCCGGCCGCCGCGAGCAGCCCGCCGGCGAGGGCGAGCTTGAAGAGCGCGCCCGCCAGGCCGCTCGTGGCGCGCGCCAGCAGGCCGGGCTCGCGCGGGGCGCCACCGCCCTCGCTCCACGCGCCGTAGAGCTCGAGGGTCAGAGCCCGCAGCTCGGCGCCGGGGGGCAGGAGGCCTTGGAGGTGCTCGCGCAGGGCGAGCTCGACCTCGGGCGGCGGCGCCGGCCCCGCGACCGCCGCGAAGGCGGCCGCGGTCCAGCCGCGCAGGGTCGAGGGCTCGAGACCCTCGACCCCGTCCACACACACCCGGCCCATGCCCTCGAAGCCGGCCGGGCTGGCTGCGCGCCAGGCGACGTGCAGGCCGCTCACTCCTGCCCTCTGCTCATGTCGCAGAGGATAGAGCAGGGCGAGCTCTAGCGCAGCCAGGAGGGCGGCGGGCCGAGCGAGAGCTGCTCGAGCTCGAGCACCCCCTCGTGGCCGAGGAACACCCGCCCCTCGTCCAGCCAGAGCAGCGCCTGCCCCTGGGTGGAGGGCTTCCCCCGCACCCGCCCCGACTCGAGCTCGAGGACGCCGTCGCGCCCGATCAGGTAGCGCCCGTCGGGGCTCCAAACGTGGTCAGCCCTCCAGTCGAGCAGGTCGGCGTCCTGGCGCGCGAGGCGCTGCTCGGGGCCCGCGCCATCGAGCGGGATCACGCGCAGCTCCTCGAACCACTCCGGGCCGACGCCAGGGCTCCAGGCGAGCGAGAGGCTCAGGTTGCGCCCCCTGGGATCGAAGCCGACCTGCACGGCGACGGTCCTCCCCTCCTCCTGCCAGGTCTGCTCGAAGCCCGCGGGGAGCTCCTCGATCTCGCGCAGGGCCTGCCCGCTCCGCCACGAAGCCAGCACGGGCCGCCCCTCCCGCTCACCGAGCGCGAAGGCCCACTTGCCGTCCGGGCTGAGGCGGGCGTCCTCCCAGGTGACGCCGGGAGCCGAGAGCGTCGCGCGCTCCTCGCTGCGCAGATCGCGCCGCTCGATCCTGCCCTGCCGGCTCAGCACGAGCGCGACGCCGCCGCGGGCGTCGAGGACCTCACCGAGCACGAGGGCGCTCCCGCCGCCGCGCGGGTAGAGCCCGCCCGGCCGCACGCAGCAGGGCACCTCGTCGACCCAGGTCCAGAGGGTGCGCTCGTAGCCGAGGGGGCGGTCGCCCACGCTCCAGAGCAGCTCCCGCGAGGGCACCCCCTCCGGCGCGTCCCAGCTCTCGACCACCTCCTTGTCCGCCAGGGACCAGCGCGCGAAGCGCCGGGTCTGGTGGTCATGGGTCAAGAGCCAGCGCTCGTCGGGCGAGATCGAGACGCCGGTGTGCCAGGGCGGGAGCAGCCAGCGCCCCTCGCTGCGCGCGTCGAGCACGTATTCCCGACCCTCCTCCTCGGCATCGCGACCCCACCGGATCTGGGTCCGAGCGTAGCGCCGCACCACGGCCAGCCGCCGCGCACCCGGCCCCCGATAGGCCGGCAAGTAGTGCGTCGGGTGGTCCGACTCGGCCGCCAGAGCGAAGTCCACCTTGCGGAGCGCGCCGACCCCGAGCCCGTAGAGCACCAGCAGGGGGACGAAGGTCAAGGCGACCCGGCGCAGGGGCCCGCGGACCTCGGTTCGCCCGAGCTCGGCGCGCTGGATCCAGGCCGCGCAGGCGAGCGCCACCGCGACGAAGCCGAACAGACCCGCGCGCGAGACCGAGGCCGGCGCGCCCCAGTAGGCCTCGCTCGTGCGCAGGATCAGGATCGGAGCGCCGACCAGCGCGGGGGTCAAGGCGAAGGCCAGGAGACCCCGTCGCAGGGCGAGCCCCGAGAGGACCCCGCCCGCGAGGGGGACCAGGAAGAGCAGCAGCGCGTTGATCGGCTTGGGGTAGAGCCCGTGCACCGAGGCCGCCGCCAGAGCCGGGTCGATCAGCTCGAAGCCAAGCAGCCCCATCCCGAGGGTCAGCGCGCTCAAGGCGAACACCACGCCGACGCGCATCGCGAACACGCGCAGGCGCGAGACGGGCAAGCGGGCCAAGAAGCCCTCGCCTCCCTGCTCGAGGTCGGGCGCGAACGCGCTGACGCCCAGGAGCCAGGGCGTGACCGAGGTCAGGAGCAGGAGCGGAATGGCCGGGTCGACCTGACGCAGGAGCCCCAGCGCGACGCCGCCAGCCATCACGGGGAGCAGCAGCCAGGAGAGGATCAGGAGGCCGAGGGCCGGGGTGAGCTGTCGGCGCAGCTCACGCAGGAAGAGCCGCTTCACCGGGCACCTCCTTCCACGAGCCTGGTTCGCCCGCCGCCCGCGAGGAGCGCCGCGCCGAGGTCGGCTCCCTCGCCGCCCTCCAAGCGCGCCGTGGTCAAGGCCTGCTCCAGCGCCAGGAAGCGCTCGGCGTCGAGGCGCAGCAGCGGGGCGCGCTCGGGGCGGGCGCGCTCGGCTACGCCGTCCCAGACGGCCTTGGTCGGCAGGCTGACCCGCCCTTGCGGGCCCAGGTAGAGCGCGCCGTCGAACACGGGCCGCTCCGAGCGGGGAGCCTCGGCGGCGCTCAGCAGCGCGGCGCTGGCCAGGTCGATCCAGGCCACCCAGTCGCTGGCGTGCCCGCTGCGCTCTCCCGCCTGGTAGGCCAGCAGGCGCTCACCCACGAAGCGGAAGCTGAAGGTGCGGGTCGAGCGCGTGTCCGCCGAAGGCACCCGGTAGACCGGGCCCCGGGGCGCCGCCCTGGCGGCGCGAACGCGCGTGGCGCCGCGGGTCCGCAGGGGGAGGCGGCGGGAGGTCCCGCGCTCGAGGTCGAAGAGCACGTGGTCGATCACCGGCTCGGCCCCCTCGGGGTCGGCGCCGCTCTCCGCTCGCGGGAGGGTCGCGATCAGGTAGCGCCCGCGCGGTCCGAGGACCGCCTGAGGGTCCGCCCCCGCCGGCCAGGCCAGGCGCGGCTTGGCCACCAGCCCGCGCTCCGCCGCCTCGCTGACGCGGTAGCTGAGGCTGTCCGGGAGTCCGAGCAGGCGCCGCGCCGTGGTCGCCCCGGCGGCCAGCGCGCCCTCGGCGCCGAAGTCGAGCGAGCTCACTCCCGCGGGCGTGCGCAGGAACACGCTCTCCCCGGCGCAACCGAGCAGCTTGGGGTTCTGCAGGTCGAGGGCCGTTCGCTCGTAGCTGCCGGCCAGCAGGTCGTGCACGCCCAGGTGCTTGCCCGTGAGGTCGATCAGGCAGGGCCGCCCCTCGAGCCAGAGCGGCTCGGCAGCTCCGAAGCCTTCCTGTCCCGCCTGCCGGGGCACCTCGCGCAGCTCCCGCTCGCCGATCGAGATCAAGACTCCCCCGCTGCGCCCGGCGTTCTCGGCTAGCAGCCAGCGCCCGTCGGGCGAGAGGCGCGGGTCGCGCAGGCCTCGCCGCGGCACCTCCCACAGCTCACCGCTCGAGCGGTCGAGCAGCACGAGCCGCTGCTCGTGTCCGTACCAGACCCGGCTCGCGAGCTGGATCGCGGCGAGCTCGCCGGCCTCGACCGCGCTGACCGCGGGCAGCTCCGGCAGGGCCCGCTGAGCGCGGTAAGCGTGCGCCGCCTCGGTGCCGGCGACCAGGAGCACGCTCGCGCCCGTCGTCGTGGCGAGCGCGATCGGGAGCGCCCGACGGGCCAGGGCCGCCTGCTCGCGTCCGTGCACGAAGCCGAGCACCGCGCCGCCGAGGGCGGCCAGGCTGAACAGGTTCAGCACGACCACGATCGCCCCGTAGGCCAGGTTCATGCCGGCCAGGTAGGTCGCGCCGAGCAGGAAGAGCGAGAAGCCCCCCGCCAGGAGGGGCGCCAGCAAGAGCGCCGGGGTCACCTGGCGCACGATCACCGAGGCCAGGGCCCCGCAGGCGAAGCCGGGCACGATCAGCGACCAGCCGCTGCTGGCGTCCCCGCGGAACAGGAGCAGCAACAGCGCGCTGAGCGCGCTCAGCCAGGCGCCTCCGGCCAGGAGCTTCGCGCCGAGCAAGCGCGTGCGGGAGAGGGGCAAGCGCTCGTAGAAGCGCAGCGCGCCCGAGCTGGAGTCGGGGGCGACCGTGGCCACCCCCAGGACGAGCGCCGCCAACACGGCGCCGGCCGGCGGCGTGGCCAGGGTGGCCCAGGCGGGCACCTCGCCCTCCCGCCCGAGCACCTGCCCGAGCGCGGCGAGGACGAGCAGCCCCAGGGGGACCCCCGCGCCGAGCCCCAGCGCCAGGGGCGCCAGGCGGCGCGCTTCGCGTCTGAGCAGGATCATGCGGACGCCCCCTGGCCCGCGGTCAGGCAGGCGAAGGCCTCCCTGAGGCTGGCGGGCTGGTGCTCGATCCCGGCCACCGGCAAGGCCGCGTCCAGGGCCGCCTCCACGTGCTCCGCCGCGCCGGTCGCGATCACGGTCAGCGCGCGCGGATCCCGCTCGAGGACGCAGGCGCCGCTGGGCAAGGGGATCGGCGTGTGCGGCTCGATCACCCCGCTCAGGCGCACGAGGTAGCGCTGGCAGCTCCGGCGCAGGTCCTCGACGTCCCCCTGGATCGCGGGGGCCTCGCCGCGCAGCACGATCGCGCGGTCGCAGATCCGCCCCACGTCCTCGATCAGGTGCGAGGAGAGCAGGACCGCTCGGGTCTCGTCGGCGGCGAACTCGGCGATCCCGGCGAGGAAGTCGTCGCGCACCAGGACGTCCAGCCCCGAGGTCGGCTCGTCCAGCACGAGCAGGCGCGGGTTGGCCGCCAGGGTCAGCGCCAGCAGCAGCCGCGCGCGCTGGCCCTTGCTCAGCACCTTGCCGCGGGCCTTGGGGTCGAGGTCGTAGCGCTTGCGCAGCTCCTCGAAGCGGTCCGGGTCGAAGCGTTGGCCGTGCACCTCAGCGACCACGTCGGCCAGGCCGCGCACGTCGAGGTCGTCGAGGAGCTCGCGCCGCTCGCTCACGTAGCCCACCTCCGCGAAGAGGCGGTGCCGCGCCCGCTGCGGGTCGAGCCCCAGCACCTCCACGCTCCCCGCGCTGGGCGGCAGGAGCCCGAGCAGGAGCTGGATCGTGGTCGACTTGCCCACGCCGTTGCGCCCGAGCAGCGCCGTCACCGAGCCCAGGGGCACGGCGAGGTCCAGCTCGCGCACGACCCAGCGCGAACCAAAGCGCCGCCCGAGGCCGCTCGTGCTCACGGCGAGGTCGACGTCCTGCAAGTCGTCGCGAACGCTAATGGGAAAGGTCTCCTCGGCGGGTCTCGCCGCGCTCTCGATCTTCATTGCTACCACCTCTTGCGTCCCCCCGGTAACGGGTAATGGGTCTGGCTCTCCGGTGTCTGGTCTCGCGCCGGGCACACGACCTCCCCTCGCCGCGGAGCGACGTGCAGAGAGAGCGAGGCTCGGCGGGCGGGTCTTAGCTGGGCTCCCGCAGGCTCCCCCGCGCCCAGCGCGGCTTGCTCCCCGGCAGGCGCAGCTCCTTGCCGCGCGCCCGGGCGGCGCGTCCGAGCGCCTCCAGCAGCACGTCCGAGATCTCGCTCGGGTCGAGGCCCGCGTCGAGGGCCTCGCCCACGGCCCGCTCGAAGCGGGTCAGCACGAGGGCCTGCCGCCGCTCGCAAGCGGCGTCGAAGGCGTCCTCGCGCACGAACACGCCCAGCCCCCGCCGCGAGAGCAGGATCCCGTCGCGCTCGAGGTCGCGGTAGGCGCGCGACACGGTGTTGGGGTTGACCTTCAAGCGCGCGGCGACCTCGCGCACGGTCGGCAGCTTGTCCCCCGGCTGGTAGACGGACTTCGCGATGGCGAAGAGCACGCGATAGGAGATCTGCTCTCCGATCGGCACGGGGTCGTGCGGGTCGACGGTCCAGTCCTCCACGAAGGCATCCTCCTCACCCGCGCAGCCGAACACCGCGCAGGCGCCGTGCAGCCCGAAGCACTCCCAGTGGTGCGCGCAGCCGCAGCGAACGCAGCGGCGCACCCGCTCGCCCGGCAGCAGCCCCGCGTGGCAGAAGGGGCAAGTCAGGGTGAGCTGGGGAGCGGGCTTGATCACTATGCCCCTGGTGTACTAGTGGCCCAGTACACTGTCAAAGGATTTCTCTAAGCCCTTGCGCTCGAAAGCCTGGCCCCCAAGAGCCGCACGCGACCTGCGCGCCCGCAGCGCTTCGTGCGCGCAACGCCCGCGCGGACGCGATCTTGTCGGAGCCGAACGCGGGCCCGTTCTGGCTTCGCTCCGGAGCGGAGAGAGCGGCCCCTCCCTAGCCGAGGCGACGCCCGAGCCAGATCGCTCCCAGCAGCGTCGCCAGGAGCGCCAGCACGATGAGCGCCCAGTCGAGGAGCGAACGGGGCGCTGGGCCGAGGGCGGGCAACACGGGGTGGCTGGCGGAGTCGCCCGCTGGACTCGGTCCGGGCACCGGCGTCGGCAAGCGCTGCTCTGCCTGGGCCGTCTGCAGCGCCGCCAAGGCGGCCCGCGCCGTCGGGAAGCGATCGTCGGGGCTCTTGGCCAGGCAGCGCATCACGACCCGCTCCAGGCTGGCTGGCACGTCGGGGCGCTTGGTCCGCAGCGGCTCGGGGTCGCGCGCGACCACCTCACGCAGCACCAGCTGCCGATCCGGCGCGACGAAGGGCGCCCGCCCCGCCAGCATCGCGTAGAGCGTGGCCCCCAGCCCGTAGATATCGCTTCGCTCGTCGATCTGGTCGATCTTGCCGCTGGCTTGCTCGGGCGACATGTAGGCGGGCGTCCCGATCACCTGCCCCGGCTGGGTCAGGCGACCCGAGCCGCTGCTGCCCGTGCCAGGCTGGCTCCCCCCGGCCCCTTGGCCCTGCAAGCGGGCCAGGCCGAAGTCGGTCACCTGGATCAAGCCGTCCCGGTCCACCAGCACGTTGTGTGGCTTGAGGTCGCGGTGGAGGATCTTGTGCTCGTGGGCGCACACCAGGGCGCGCGCCATGGCGATCCCCATCTCGGTCGCGTCCTCGGCCGAGGTCCGCTCCCGGCGCATTCGATCGCGGAGCGACTCGCCATCCACATAGGCCATCACGAGGAAGGGCCGCCCCTCGTGAACCCCCACGTCGTAGAGGCTGACGATGTTGGGGTGCTCGAGCCGCGCGGTGGCCTTGGCCTCGGTGTTGAAGCGCTCGAGCAGCTCCGGACGCGGGTTCTCGGCGCGCAGGACCTTGAGGGCGACCGAGCGCTCGAGCTCGGGGTCGAAGGCGCGATAGACCACGCCCATTCCGCCCTGGGCGAGGACCTGCTGGATCCGATAGCGCCCCACCGTCTCCGCGCTCGCGGCGTCGGCGCCGGACCCCGCGGGGATCACGACCGTGGGCGCCGAGACGTCGACCGAGCGCTGAGCGCTCCACACGGTCTCCGAGCTGGCGGCCTCGGTCGCCGACTCGGAGCCGACGTAGGTCTCGTCCGACTCCTCCGCGGCGCGCAGCGACGCCGGCGGGACGAAGGTCACGTCCGTGACGTCTTCACCTCGCCTGGGAGGAGAAGGGCTCGAGGGCGGAGGGCTCGGCTCCGAAGGGATGTCGCCCATGCCGCGATCCTACAGGAGCCCCTTGGAGAACTCGTCCGGATCGAAACTGGGCCCTCTTCGGGCTGGCGCGCTGGCCTCGCTCTCGTCGGCGCCGCCCTCGCGCTCGCCAGCTTCGGCCGCGGGGGACTCTGCCTGCGGGCCATCGAGGTCCTCGCCGGATTCGTCGAGGAGCCCCTCGGCGAAGCCCACGGAGTCCGAGCCCACCTCCGCCGGAGCCTGTCCCCCCCCGGCGCCCTCGGCCTCGAGGCGCTCCAGCTCGGCGGCCCGGCGCAGCTGCCACTCGGCGTCCACGAGGTCCCGCTTGAGCAGGCCCTGGGCCTTGCGCACCTTGGCCGCCAGGTCACGCTGGCCGCGGTCCACCAGCGGGTCGTGCGCCAGGCGCAGCAGCTGGATCGTCTGGCGCAGCGCCCGCACGATGTCCCCGTCCGAGGAGTCGCTCAGCTCACGCAGCTGGCTGAACTCCGCCCCGTTGACCCACTGCCAGACCGTGCCCGAGAGGTTCCAGTCCAGGAGCTTGCTCGGGTAGCGCACGCCGCGCGCCTCCTCGAGGCGCACCAGCCCGCCCACGGCCTTCTCGGCCAGGCGGTGGGCTTGCTTGCCGACGAGGCGCTTGGGGTCCTTGCCCCCGTAGTAGACGTTGCGGCTCTCGAACACGATCGCGGCCGCGACGACCGCCACCTGCTCGGGGCTCAGGCCCTCCAGGGCGCGCGAGAAGACCAGCTCGGTCAGCTCGATCTCGTGCCCGAACACCTGCATGCAGAAGCGCCCGCGCTCGGTGATCCGCCCCTGCGAGTCGAGGTAGCCCAGCTCCTCGAGCAGGTGCATCTTGACCTCGACCTGCTCGACGATCCCCTCGTAGTTGTTCCGGCGCGGCCGCGGCTCCTCGCCCTGGCGCTCCCGTCGACCCGGTCGGTTGCGCCGGCTGCCCCGCTTGCCGCCCTGGTTGTGCCGCCCCGACTCGCCGGATCCGCGCCCCCGCTTGTCCCGCCCGCGGCGCGCGCGGCCCCGCACGGCGCCGCCTCGGCTGCCCTCGCGCTTCTCGCCCCGGCGGCCGCCCTTGCCGCCGCCCTTGCCGTGCTTGACGCGGTAGTTGGCGAAGCTCCGCTCGCAGGCCGTCAGGAGCTCATCGCCCAGGCGCTCGTAGAGGTTGAGCAGGGTCCCGTAGGAGAGGTTGAACTGGCTGCGCACCGGCTCGACGGTGCCCTCGACGATCCCCATCACCGTGCGGGTGTCGTCGCGGAAGGGGTCGTAGGTGACGTAGACCGAGCCCTGGTCGTCGATCCCCCGCCGCCC
>CALDQK010000351.1 GCA_937911525.1 uncultured bacterium | reverse complement strand
TGGCGCCCGCGGGCGAGGCCAGCCGCCACCTCGCGGCGCGGATCGCGACCGGGGAGGCCCTCCGGGAGGGCTCGCTGAGCGCGATCGAGCTGCGCGCGGCGATGGTGATCGGCGAGGGGAGCGAGAGCTGGCTGATGGTCACCGACCTCGCCCGCCGGCTCCCGGCCATGCTCCTGCCGCGCTGGCTGCAGAACACCTCCTGGCCGATCTCGATCGAGGACGTGACGCGCGGGTTGCTCGCGGCGCTCCAGCTCCCGGGCGAGGGATCCGCCGTGTTCGAGCTGCCGGGGCCGGAGCGGATCCGCCACCGCGACCTGCTCCAGCGGGTCAGCCGCGCCCTGGGCCGGCGTCCGCTGATGCTCGACGTGCCCTTCGTGACCCCGCGCCTCTCGAGCTACTGGATCGGCTTCGTGACTCGCGCCGACGCGGCGCTGGCCAAGGAGCTCGTGCGCGGGATCGGCTCCGACCTCGAGCCCCGGGGGACCTCGCTCTGGGAGGCGGCGCAGCTCGAGCCGCCGCTGCCGCTCGAGCAGGCCTTCCGCCACGCGCTGGCGGACCTCGGCCAGAACGACCCGCCCAGCTCGGAGACCCTGGCCCGGCTGCGCAGCCTGGGCGAGGCCTTCGGGCCGGTGCCGACCTAGTGGTCCGTCCCCTTCGCGAATCCGCGCCAACCCGCTAGGATCCAGGCATGAGGCGGACCCTCCTTCTCGCGGCGTTGCTCGTAGCCGGCTGCACTCAGCACCACTACCTGGTGCTCGAGGACGGCGTGCCCCTCTACGCTGCTCCGCACAGCGAGGAGGTCCTGGCCGAGCTGCCCAAGTTCCACCACGAGGCCCTCGGCGAGGAGCCGCAGGTCCACGGGCGCCGGGTGCGCCTCGAGTATCGCGGGCAGCATGGCTGGGCTCCGCGGGGGAAGGTCGACGTGTTCGGCTACCTGACCCCGGCGCTCGACGGCGGCGACGAGCGCGAGCGCGTCGTGCAGGCCCGGATCCGCGAGGCGCGCCTGCGCGGCGTCGACTGGCCGGCCGACGTGGTCGAGGCCG
Source organism: uncultured bacterium (assembly GCA_937911525.1). Taxonomy (GTDB): domain Bacteria; phylum Planctomycetota; class J058; order J058; family J058; genus NORP233. The sequence continues at coordinate 2,004 of CALDQK010000351.1, read as the reverse complement.
TGCGCGCGGGTCAGGTCTCTCGGGGCATGACGCGCGAGCAGGTCGAGGTCGCCTGGGGCTGGCCCTCCCAGCTGCAGCGCCTCGACACCCGCGAGCGCTGGGTGTGGGAGAAGGACGACGTCGAGGTCGTGCACTCCTATCAGCCCTATGTCTACTACGCGCCCTACGGCTGCGGCCCCGGCGGTATCGGGCGAGGGGGACTGGGCTGGCGCACGGGCGCGACCTGGGTCACCCATCGGGTCCCGGTCACGCGCCGGCGGAGCGTCGTGTTCGACGCCGAGGGGCGCGTGATCCAGATCGACCAGGAGCGAGTGCGCCCCTAGTGGACCTGCGCGCGCTGCTGGTGTTCCTCTCGCTGGCAGGCGCGGGAGCCCTGGGGGTGGTCCTGCTCGCCCCGCCGCGCGCCCCCGCCCCGCGACCCCCCGCCTCGGACCTGGCGAACCCGACGAGGGCGACCCCAACCCTGCGCCTCGAGCGCCTCGGCCCTCGCGCGGCGCGCCTCGTCGGCCCCGGGGGTCAGGACCTCGGTCGCTTGGCGGTCGACGAGGGGGGCAAGGTCAGCGGGGACGCACTGGGCAAGCTGCCCCTCCACGCGGCGCGCCTCGGGCAGCGCGTGCGAATCGAGGTCCCGAGCGGGCTGGCGCCCGAGGTCGCCGAGAAGGTCGCCGTGCTCCTGCGCCAGTCGGGGAGCCAGGCCACGATCGCGCCCCTGACGAGCGCCTAGGGGGCTTGTTCCCGTCAGGGGGCGGGACTACCCTGCTCAGTCCTGGAGGGGAAATGAACCCACGCACCGTCCTGCCCCTGGCCCTGGTGTCCGCGCTCTTGCTCGCTGGACCCGCCGCCGCCCAGTCCGCCGCCGACGTCGCTGGCGTCTGGAAGCGCCTCGGCAAGACCGAGCGCTTCTTCGTGCTCGAGGCCGGCGAGGACGGCTCGATCACGGGCCGCCTGACCAATCCGCCCTTCGCGAGCATGGCCTGCAGCCTCGAGCTCAAGCTCGAGGGCGACAAGCTGACCGGCACCGCCGAGTGGACCGAGAAGGTCGACGGCAAGGAGTATCAGGAGGGCACCAAGTGGGAGTTCACCTTCAAGGGCGACGAGATCAAGGGTCGCGCCGAGGTGATCGACTGGGAGGGCGGCGTCGTCTATAGCCGCGAGTGGGCCGACTACACCCTGGTTCGCGTCGAGCGGAAGGGGCTGGTGACGCAGGGTGAGGCCGAGGAGGCCTTCGGTGACGACCTGCCCGCGCTCGGCACCTTCGCGGGCGGCTGGCTGGGCGCCGGCGGTCCCTGGGCGGCCGCGCTCGAGGGCGAGGAGCTGGTGCTGACCGCGGTCGGCCACCACGACGGCGCGGTCCTGCGGCTCAAGGACGACCGGGGCACGCTGCGCGGCGAGGTCAAGGTCGACGGCGTGACCTCGAAGGTCGAGCTCGGCTTCAACGAAGGCGCCCTGAGCGGGCGCTCCTCCTGGATCGCCGGCACCCTCGAGGGCTGGGCCCCGGTGTCCTTCACGCGACTCGATCGCACGGAGGCCGCCGCGGACGCAGGCGAGGCCACCAAGCCCGAGAGCAGCGAGGGCCCGCTGAACGGCGTGTGGAAGCGCGATGACGGGCTCTACCTGCGCGTGCGCGAGCAAGGCGGCAAGGTCAGCGGCGTGCTGAGCGCGGCCGACGGCAAGCCGCTCTGCCGGCTGACCTTCGCGCAGAAGGGCGGGATCTGGGTCGGGCTCGCCAACTGGGGCAGCTACGAGACGACCTGGGAGCTCGGGGTCGCGGGTGACGAGCTGAGGGGTCGCTGCGAGTGGAGCGATCTTCACGAGGGCAAGCTGGTCGCTCGCGGCTGGGGCGGGCGGAGCTTCAGCCGCCTGGGAAGGCTGAACTAGGTGAAGGCCGCCCTCAAGCTGGCGGGGCCAGCGCTCGTCGTGGCGGGCGCGGCGCTGCTCTACTTCGCCTATCAAGCCCACCAGTCGGCGCAGGGTCAGCTGACGGAGTTCTTCAGCGGCTCGCCC
>CALDQK010000350.1 GCA_937911525.1 uncultured bacterium | reverse complement strand
CGGCGGGCTGCCGCTCGTGGCTGAGCGGATCCAGATCAGCCAGCCCGCCACTGGCGAAGAGGAGTGGCTGGCCCTGCGCGAGCCCCTCGAGACCGGCTGGCTGACCTCGGGACCCAAGGTCTCTGAGCTCGAGCGGCGCTTCGCCGAGCGCACGGGCGTCAGCGACGCCCTGGCCACGACCTCCTGCACCACCGCCCTGCACTTGATCCTGGTCGCGCTGGGGGTCGGCCCCGGCGACGAGGTGATCGTGCCGGCCTTCACCTGGGTCTCGACGGCGAACGTGGTCCTCTACTGCGGCGCGACTCCGGTGTTCGTCGACGTCGAGCGCGAGAGCTTCAACCTCGACCCGGCCCAGGTCCAAGCGGCCGTGACGCCCAACACCAAGGCCGTGATCGCGGTCCACCTCTTCGGGCTCTGCGCCGATATCGCCGCCCTCGAGGCCGCGGCCCCGGGGATCCCGATCGTCGAGGACGCCGCCTGCGCGGTCGGCGCTCGCTACCAGGGCCGCGCCGCGGGCGCCCTGGGCGTTGCGGGGGCCTTCTCGCTCCACCCGCGCAAGATCCTGACTGCGGGCGAGGGCGGCCTGATCACGACGGCGGACCCCGAGCTGGCCGAGGCCATGCGCTCGCTGCGCAACCACGGCGCGAGCGTCAGCGAGGAGCAGCGCCACGCGGGGCCGCGGCCCTACCTCCTGGCGGAGTTCAACCTGCTCGGCTTCAACTACCGCATGACCGACCTCCAGGGCGCCGTGGCCTGCGTCCAACTCGACAAGCTCGACGGGCTCCTGGCCGAGCGGCGCGAGCGGGCGGCCTTCTACGAGCGCGAGCTGGCTGGGATCGAGTGGCTGCGCACTCCGAGCGCGCCCGAGGGCTACGAGCACGGCTGGCAGGCCTACGTGTGCTACGTGGACCCCGCGCGGGCCCCGCGCCCGCGCAACGAGCTCATGGACGAGCTGCTCCAGGCTGGCGTCAGCACCCGTCCCGGGACCCACGCCGTCCACGCGCTCGGGCTCTACCGCGAGCGACTCGGCACGAAGCCCGAGGACTTCCCGGTGGCCTGGGACTGCGACCAGCAGACCCTCGCGATCCCGCTGCACAACCGCATGTCGGACGAGGACTACGAGCGGGTAGTCTGGGCGCTGCGCGCGCTGAAGTGAGCCAAGCAGGGCAAGGAGCACCTCCACAGGAGGGCGGGCCCTGGTCGTAGGCCCTACGGCCCCCAGCCGACGCCTCTGGGATTCAGGAGGGCAAGTCTAGCTAAAGCCCGTCCCGAATCGGCGTCGTCACGCTTCTCCACATGTCAACCCCTCCCCTACATTTCGGGACGGGCTGTAGCTAGTGGTAGTAGAAGAATGAACAGTAGTCTGTCTCCGTTGAAGGGAAGTCGAGCATGAACGTGAGATAGCCGTGCTCAGTGTAGGTGTAGTAGTAGCGACCGTCCTCCCAGCGCCCTCGGAGAGGCCGGAGTGGCCCCGTATGATCCACGACGTAGGAGACGCGTGGGGTCTCGCTCAGGTCCCTGCCCAGCTTGTCCAACACGAGGTAGTGCTGGTTTCTTTTCGCGTCCCAGCCCCGGGATAGCGAGGCGACTTGGATCTCACCTTGTCTTGAGATTGTCCCCATTAGGCCAGCGATCGGCAAACTCGGCTCGGGGTCCTTTGGGTATGCAGGGACCAGCATGACCGCTCGCCAGAGTTCGACTTGCAGCCATTCTTGGCCGGACTTGATTGCGATCTGTCTTGCCTCGTGGAGTCGGGCTTTAATGTCCTCTGCTCTCTCGATTCCGATGATGCCGCAGAAGTGCCTGTTAAGCGTGCGCTCCAGCTTGGCCAATTCTGGCAATGGCGGTGAGCCGCCTTTGACTCGCACCCTGATGACCGGTTGGCGATACGGAAGGTGCACGTCGTAGGGCGGTTTCACCACGAGAGCGCTATACATTTGAAAAGACGTGAACGGGTAGACGTTCAGTCGGTAGTCCAAGTGATCTTCCCAGGCGGAGAACGCGATCAGCGTTGAGAAGGCAGCGTAGAAGGCTGGGTAGGCGGCCGAGCGGAGGGTCGGAAGTGAGCTAGCGGCTGGGGGATCTGGCCTAGGTGGGTCGGGCTGTTCCTTTCCGAGAGCGCCAATGAGTGCGTCCCAGTCAACGAAGAAGGCGACCAGCGGGAGCCAGTTTGGGTTCCAAATGCTCATGACCAGGCCGAGTGCGCAAATCTCCAGGCCCATCAGTGCGCCGCAGGCGGCGCGAAGGAGGGGGCGGCGCAGGAATAGGACTCCAAGTGCCGGACTTGCTTGGGCGACGAGATTGCCCAGCGCTAGCCCCTTGTAGAGAATCTCGCTCTTGAGCACGGGGACCAGATAGCTGGGGAGTTCACGACCAAGGCTTGGATACTGGAGGAGCAAAACACAACGCATGTTGTCAGAGAGTGCCCAGGTAAGGCCCGAATGCCAGAGCTTCCAGAAGAACGCGTTCAGGAACACTAGTCCGAGTGAGAACTGCACCAGGTGAATTGCACCTCGGTTCCCCGCTCGCTCGGAAGAGCTCGTAGGCCGAACCAGGCTGTCTACGGAGAGGTCCTCTCCTGCCCGCGCAGGCAGGAAAGCGAGTTGTGCCAACAGGACGATGTTGAACCAGTGTGACCAGCCCGTGAGATGAAAGGACTCGACGTAGGAGCACGGAATGAGTGTTGAGAACGCGCTCACCGCAATTGAGGCTCGTGTAAACACGCCCAGAGCCATTCCCAGGCTGCTGACGAGGGCGACCCACCACCAACCGACTACCCAGTCTGCAGAGGGGGGGCTGGGTGAAACAAGCGCGAGAAGGCCTACGGGTTTGTAGCTCGAGGGGTCGGTGGCCTCTGCGAGCGCGCGCAGGGCGCTTGGAGGACAGCACCGCATCAGGGTCCAGAGGACGGCGCTGGATAGGAACAACCGGCAGATTGGGAGCGACCACCGGGCATTGGGATTGAACCAGGTCGCCCAGCTACGGGAGCGCCATTCGCTGAACTGCTGTGAGTCGATCATGCGTGGCCTCTTGGGCGAAAGTGGCCTTTTTGGCCCTCGTCAGATTATCTCGTCCGATTGTGGTGTAGCGGGTCGTCTTTCGGCAGGGGCTCTTGCGGGAGTCCGCCTTGGGGCAGTTAGTGCGCCAAGGGAGAGTCGCCGTCGTTTCGTGAGTGCGCTGTGTCGCTCGCTCACCCCTCGGGCAGGTCGTCCAGGGCGACGCCGATTGCGTCCAGGTCGGCGTCGACGGTCTGGCGCGCGCGGCGAGTGGGCTGAGCGCCCGCGAACCCGCCGTCGTGGAGGGTGGCGGTCGTCACGGAGTCCTTGAGCATGTGCCCGGTCAGGATCCCGACCACCCTGGCGTCCGGCGCGATCGTGCCCTCGGCGACGTGCCGCTTGAGGCCGGCGACCGAAGCCGCCGAGGCCGGTTCGCAGCCCACGCGCGCTTTGAGCTGAGGGGTCAGGACCTCGGGCGTCCGATCCTTCGTGCGAGGCGCTCGCCGCCGACCAGGGTGACCCACACCCCAAAGGCGAAGGGGGTGGCCAGCGCCAGGACGATCGCGCTGAGCACGAGCTCCAGCAGCGGGGTCAGCAGCAGCTGCGTGCTCGCGGGCAGGGCGCCGGTCCACAGGGCGTGGCTGGCGAGGCTGGCCAGGGTCCCGGCCAGCGCCCCGCCGCAGAGGATCGCGAGCGGAGCTTGGATCCAGTCCCGCCACGGACCCTGTCGGGCGTAGACGGAGCAGCCGAGGCAGAGCACGACCGCGGCGGCCTCGAGGAAGTAGACGTCGAGGAAGCTGGCCTTGGTCTGGTGGCCTGCGACGTTCAGCAGCGTCAGGGTCTGGGATTGCACCTTGGGCAGCGCGGCCTCGAGGGAGTCGCCGGCCCAGAGCAGGAGGGTCAGGCGGCTGTTGACCTCCATCGCGAAGATCAGCAAGCAGAGCGCGAAGGTCAGCGCGGCGAGGGCGCCGAAGCGCAGGCTCTGGTTCCGCAGCGCGAGCGCGCGGGCGACGACCCAGGCCAGCGGGCCGAGCAGGAGCGAGCAGGCCAGGAGCGCGAGCGGGCGGGCGCTCGTCCCCCAGAGGGGGAACTGGGTGATCGCGGCCGCGACCGGCGCGACCAGGGACTGGCAGAGCGCGCGCCCCGCGGTCTCGGCCGTGAGGGGCGGCGGCTGAGGCGCGCTCGCCTCGCTCACTGGAGCAGGTCCGCCAGCGCGGCGCCGATCGCGTCGAGGTCGGCGTCGACGGTCTGGCGGGTGGTGCGCGTCGGACGAGCGTCTTTGAGCTGGCCGTCGTGGAACTGGGCCGTCGTGACGGGGTCCTTGAGCAGGTGCCCGGTCAGGATCCCGACCACCCTGGCGTCCGGCGCGATCGTGCCCTCGGCGACGAGCCGCTTCAGGCCGGCGACCGAAGCCGCCGAGGCCGGCTCGCAGCCCACGCCCGAGGCGTCGATCTGCTCCTTGGCCGCCAGGATCTCGCTGTCGCTCACCGAGAGGCACACTCCCTGCAGGTGGTCCAGCTCGCGCGTCGCCTTCTCCCAGCTGCGCGGGTTGCCGATCCGGATCGCCGTCGCGATCGTCTCGGGCTCGGGCTCCGCCAGGAAGGTGTCCGCCGTCCCGGCGCGGTGGCCCTGGATCCAGCGCGCGAAGGGAGCGGCGCCGTCCGCCTGGACGCAGGCCACCCGGGGGAGGCGGTCGATCAGCCCGATCGCGTGCGCCTCGCGCAGGGCCTTGCCCAGCGCCGAGACGTTGCCCAGGTTGCCCGAGGGCAGCACGATCCAGTCCGGGGCCTCCCAGTCCAGGTCGTCCAGGATCTCCAGCCCGATCGACTTCTGGCCCTCGATCCGCCAGGGGTTGACCGAGTTGAGCAGCCCCAGGCCGAAGCGCGCGCTGGCCTCCTCCACGAGCTGCATCGCGAGGTCGAAGCTGCCCTCGACCTCGAGCACGCGCGCCCCGTAGGCGATCGTCTGGGCCATTTTCCCGCTGCTGATCTTGCCCGCGGGGACGAAGACCACGCCGGGCACCCCCGCCAGCGCCGCGTAGCTGGCCAGGGACGCGCTGGTGTTGCCCGTGGACGCGCAGGCCACGATCTTGGCGCCCTCGGCGATCGCCAGGCTGATCCCGACGCACATGCCGCGGTCCTTGAAGGAGGCGGTCGGGTTCTCGCCCTCGTGCTTGAGCCGCAGCTCGCCGCTCGTGAGCCCGGCCCAGCGCGCGACGCCGGCCACGGGGTAGAGGCCGGTGTTGCCCTCGAAGCGGGTGACCATGGCCTCGAGGGGGAGCCCCGGCGCGATCAGCTCGCGGTAGCGCCACACGCCCGAGCGGTCGGGTCCCTGCTTGGCCAGCCGGCGCTGGCGGAAGGTCTCCGCCAGCTCGGCGCCGTCGAGGCGCTCGAGGTCGGGCAGCCACTCGAGGGCGGGGCCGAGCTCGGCGCAGGTTTCGCAGCTGGCGGCGCGCTCGGGGGCGTCGCAGCGGAGGCAGCTGAGGGTGGAGTGGATCGACTCAAGCTTCATGGCGCCAGCTCAGGACTTCGATCAGGTGGTTGAGGTTGCCCAGCACGCGGCTGGCGGTCTCGTCCGCGCCAGCGCCGGGCCCGCGCAGGAAGAGCTCCATGGGGGAGTCGTTCATGACTCCCTCCAGGCGCACGGCGTTGTGGAAGCCCTCCACGGCGGCGAAGGGGTCGCTCGCGGGCACGGCCCGCGGCCCGACGGCGGCTCGCACGGCGCCGCCCGCGATCTCGACCTGGCCGAAGAGCTTGAGGACCTGGCCCTCCTCGGCGAGCCGGGCGATCAGCTCCGGGCTGGCCCCCACGATCCCGCGCTCGAGCCCGAGCTCGGCGTCGCCGCGCAGCTCGACCTCTTCGGCGCCGATCACGACCCCCGTCAGGTGCCGGACCAGGCCGACCAGCTTGACGGCCACGTCCATGCCCTCGAGGTCGTAGCGCCAGTTGCGCTCGGCGAAGCCCTTCTCGACCGCTTCGTCGCGGGCCTGGTCGAAGGCGGCGCCCTCGGCGAGGCGCTTGAGGATGTAGTTGGTCGTCCCGTTGAGCACGCCCTCCACCGAGCGCAGCTCGAAGCCGATCCCGGCGACCATTTCGGTGGCGGGGATCCCTGCCAGGGTCGAGGCGTGGTCGAGGAAGGGCACCCCTCGCTCCTTGGCCAGCTCGAGCACCCCTGAGAGGACCTCGCGGCTGCGCTGGTGGCTCTTGGCGGCCGTCACGACCGGGATCCGGGCCTCGAGGGCCGCGCGCACGTCGCCGAGGGCGGGCGCGCCGGTCTCGAGGTCGGTCGGGGTCAGCTCGACGTGGACGTCCGGGCGGGCCTCGGCCAGGAGCGCCGCGGCGTCTCGGTCCGCCCTCGGGCGGTCGTAGTCGCGCTCCAGCTTGCGCGCCGTGACGCGGGCGGGGTCGAGGTCCTCACCCAGGTAGGCGCCGCGCCCGTCCGCGGCCAGGACCAGGCGCGCCCGACCCCCGCCTGGGACCCGCACGCGCTGAAAGGAGGCCAAGAGGGCCCGGCCGACGTGGCCGAGTCCGAACACCGAGATCCGCATGGCCCTGTTTTACAGGATCCCCTTCGACCTGCCCCAAGGCGTGAGAACCGGGGAGGTGCCCGATACTGAGCAGGTGCCACTACAACTGAGCAGGTGCCAGTACAGACGCAAACCCGGTCGAATGACCGGGTCTGCGCCGCGCTCCGTGACCGTCGGGATCGGTCGGGGAAGTTGATCACGAAACGTGCTGGTCTATAGAGCACGCCCTGAGCCAGCAGTTAAATCCATACGTTTCCGTCAGGGAGTTGCGCGCGGTGTTCGATATGGGGCATTGGGCTGCCCCGGGCTGGGATGAAGCGCCCGAAATCGTCGGCGCCTTGCTCTCTTTATCCCTCTTGTTCCCCTTCTTTGGCCTTGATGAGTTGCCAGCGGCGCTCGAGCTCGGCAAGGCCCAGCTCGCCCAGCTCCCCTCCCAGGGCCTCGACCTGGCGGAAGCGGCTCTCGAATCGGGCGGCGGCCTGGCGCAGGGTGTCCTCGGCGTCGAGGTCGAGGTGGCGGGCCAGGTTGACCGCCGAGAAGAGCAGGTCGCCCAGCTCGGCTCGGGTCCGCTCCGGGTCACCGGCTGCGAGCTCGGCCTCGAGCTCGCCGAGCTCTTCCCGCAGCTTGGCGAGGGGTCCGGCGGCGTCGGGCCAGTCGAAGCCGACCGTGGCGGCCTTGGCCTGGACGCGCTGGGCGCGGAGCAAGGCCGGCAGGTGGCGGGGCAGCCCGTCGAGGATCGAGCGGCGCCCCTCACGCCTCTTGTGCTCCTGCCAGGCGCGGGCGACCTCGGCGGGGTCCTCGACCTCCTGGCTGGGGTCGAACACGTGGGGGTGGCGCCCATGGAGCTTGCGGGCGATCCCCTCCGCGACCGCGCCGAGGTCGAAGCGCGCCTCCTCTTGGCCGATCCGGGCGTGGAACACGACCTGGAAGAGCACGTCGCCGAGCTCCTCGCGGATCGCCGCGTCCTCACCCTCTTCGAGGGCCTCGAGCAGCTCGTAGGACTCCTCGAGCAGGTAGCTGCGCAGGCTCTCGTGGGTCTGCTCGCGGTCCCAGGGGCAGCCCCCCTCGCCGCGCAGGCGGTCCATGAGCCAGATCAGCTGGCGCAGCCCCAGCAGGCGCGGGTCGTCGGGCGGGACGGCGCCGAGGGGCTCTGGCTGCGCGGCCTCAGTCAATGTGGGGCAGGAGGGGCGAGGTCGGCGAGAAGACTTGCTGATGCAGCAGGACCGCGTGGCGGTCGGTGATCCCGGCCAGGAAGTCGAGCACGGTCTGGGTCACGTGCAGGCCGTCGTCGGGGTCGCCCTCGGCGCGCATGCGCTCCTGGACCTGGCGCGGGAGGTGGGCCGGGTGGTCGCAGAAGTAGCCGAAGAGCTCGCGCAGGAGGCGGCGGCCCTTCTCGCACATGATCTCGACGCTCGGGTGGCGGTAGACGCGCTCGAGCAGGAAGCCGATCAGGGTCTCGACCACGTCCTCCTCCTCGTCGGGGAGGGCGACCACGGGCTCGGGCTGGCGGCGGACGTCGTCCGCGCTGGGGGTCTCGCCGATCGCGATCAGCCGGCGCTCGGTCTCCTCGAGGGCCGCCTGGACCAGCGACCCGATCACGAGCCGGGTCAGCGCTCCGTGGCGCACGAAGCGGCGGTGGCGGAAGTCGGTCAGCCCGACCTGGTCGATCTGGCGGTTGAGCGAGTCGAGGCCGAGGTCCTGGACCTCGCGCAGGGTGAAGAAGCCGTAGAAGAGGGCGTCCTCGAGGTCGTGGCTGACGTAGGCCAGGGTGTCGGCCATGGACGCGATCTGCGCTTCGACGCCGGGCTGGGGGAACTCGCTGAACTCCTGGGGCGCCTCGGGGTGGTCGAAGGTCGTCATGTGCTTGGCGATCCCCTCGCGCGCCTCCCAGGTCAGGTTCAGGCCGGGGAAGTCGTAGCGCCGCTCGAGGTGATCGATCACGCGCAGGGCGTGCAGGTTGTGATCGAAGCCGGGGAGGCCGCGGGCCTGAGCCAGCTCGTTCAGCTCGACCTCGCCCATGTGGCCGTAGGGCGGGTGACCGAGGTCGTGCATCAGCGCGATGCAGTTGGCGAGCGAGATGTTCGCGCCCAGGAAGGAGGCCAGGCTGCGCGAGATCTGGCTGACCTCGAGGGTGTGGGTCAGGCGGGTGCGGTAGTGGTCGCCCTCGTGGACCACGAACACCTGCGTCTTGTGCTGCAGCCGGCGGAAGGCCTCGCTGTGGAGCACGCGGTCGCGGTCGCGCTGGTGCGCGGTCCGCAGGGAGGGAGGCGGCTCGTCGTGGCGGCGCCCGCGGCTCTGGCTGCTGCGCGCGGCGTAGCTGGCGAGGCTGCGGTCTTCGAGGGCCTCGAGGTCCTGGCGGTTGCGAATCATGACAGGGTCGTAAACCAGCGGGTGGGGATCCGCAAGCGGCCTGGCGAGTCCAGCGAAAGCGTCGCCCTTGGTTTCAGTCCTCGGGCGAAGGCGCCCGCTCGCCGACACCCTCGGCGAGTCGCTCGGGTGTCCAGCCTGGACGGGGTGGCCGGCGCGCGGGGCGGCGTCGCGGCTTAGGTCCTTCGGCGCGTCCTTTGTGGTGAGGGCCTCCAAACCCCGCGGGGCCGCGCGCTCCGCCGATTGGAGAACCACCCATGCGACTGCCGACGACCGTCGTCGCGATCGTCCTGCTGAGCGCCGTCACGGCCTCGGCCCAGGGCGCCGGCAACCTGACCAAGACCGGAAAGGGCTTCCGCTGGAAGCGGGGCTCGATCACGATCGAGCTGCGCGACCGGGATCGGAAGTGGACTCAGGCCGAGGCCGACAAGATCACCTACGGCCTCGACCGCCTGCCCAACGTGCTGCTCGAGCCGAGCCAACGGATCAAGGTCAACACCTTCTTCCGGGACAAGAAGCCCCGCGGCGCCTTCTGGAACCCCAAGGACGTGCTCGCCACGACCGTGATCGACGTCGGCCGCGGCTGGGTCGCCTACGGCGACTCGCTCCTCGCGCGCCCCGCGGCGCGCGTCTATCAGACCGTGGCGCACGAAATGGCGCACGTGGCTCACTACGCCCTGCTCAGCCGCTTCCGCTTCGTGGCGGCGCGGCTGATGGTCGCCGGCCGCAGCGCCGGCTGGAAGCAGCACTCCTTCACCGCGATCGGCAGCGGGCTCAAGTCCTACAACGGCTTCGTGAGCACCTACGCGCGGACCAACCACCGCGAGGACTTCGCCGAGAGCGCGGAGTTCTACTGGCTCAACCCCGACGAGCTGCGGCGGGTCAACCCGGCCAAGTTCCGCTACATGCGCGACAAGGTGTTCAAGGGCAAGGTCTCGCCGGCCGGCTCGCGCCAGGTCAACCACAAGGCGATCAACCCGGTCAAGCCGCGGATCACGGCCCTGGGCGAGACCAAGGAGTCGCGCCGCGGCATGGTCAAGATCAAGGGCGAGCGCTTCATGGGCCCGCGCGACGGCGGCTACAACCGCGTCCACTACCGCGGCCAGCGCGCCCTCCGCCTCGCGGTCTCGCGCCAGACGATCCACTCCTGGGTGCCTGGGATCAGCCCCGGCGCGGCGCCGGTCACGGTCACGACCCAGGACGGCAAGAGCAACGCCAAGGCCTTCGAGGTCGACTCGAAGCCCTGGTGGAAGTTCTGGTAGCGGGAGCGTGCGTTCCTTCCTCGCAGCCGCGCTGACCGCGCTGGCCCTGGGCGGCGGCGTGTGGGCGCTCCTCGAGCGCCCGGCGTCCGAGCCCAGCGCCGGGTCGAGCCCCGCCCGCGCCGAGCCCGCGCTCGAGCGGGCGGCGCGGGAGGCCCTGCAGCAGGAGGGGCGCCAGGCTCCTGAGTCCCGCGCGCAGACCCTGCCTGCGCTGAGCGCGCAGGCCCTGGGGCGCGTGGTCGACGCGCGCAGCGGCGCGCCCTTGCCGGGTGCGCGGGTCGCGCTCCGTCGGCCCGGGGGTGAGCTCCTGCTCGGCCTGCGCTGCGACGAGGCGGGGGCCTTCCCGCTGACCGGCTTGCCCGCGGGCGAGCTGGAGCTGGTCGCGCTGGCGCGCGGGCACCTGGTCCCCGCGCCGCGCGCGCTGGGGCCCGCCGAGCGCGCCGGGCTGACCCTGGCGCTCGACCCCGGGCACGAGCTGCGCGCGCGGATCGGCTGCGGGGACGGGGCGGCGCTGCCTCGCGAGGCCCGCGTGTGGGTCGAGGCGGGGCCGGGCTACTTGGCCGGCGACGACCCCGAGGCCCCCGACGCCGAGGGCAGGCTGACGCTCGGCGGTCTGCCTGAGGGCCCCTGCGCGCTGCGGGTCGAGGCGCCTGGTTACGCGCCGCTCCGGGTCGGCTTCGCCGCGCCCCCCGCGCACGAGGTCGAGCTGGTGCTCGAGCGGCTCGCCCTGCGCGGCGAGGTCCACGGCGAGCTAGCGGAAGACCTGGTGGTCGAGGCCGTGGCCTGGGAGAGCGAGGCCCGCGCGCGGGGCGCCGTCGAGGCGGGGCGCTTCGCCCTCGCCCTGCCGCACCCGGGCAGCTGGCTGGTGCGGGCGCGCCAGGCCGGCGCGGCGAGCCCGTGGCGGCGGGTCGAGGTGCCGGGCGACGAGCCGGTGCTCGAGCTCGAGACGACCAGCGAGCTGCGCGGCCGGGTGCTCGACCCCGCGGGTGAGCCGCTGGCGGCCGACTTGCGCATCCGCGACCTCGCCGGGCAGGAGCGCCGCCTGCGCAGCGGCGCCGACGGGCGCTTCCGGCTCGAGGCGACCCGCGGCGAGGAGCTGACCCTCTCGGCGCACGCCGCGGGCCTGGCGCCTGGCGTGCAGCGCGCGCGGGTGTGCTGCGCCGACGAGGAGGTCCTGCTCGAGCTGGAGGCGCTCGTCCCCGTGGCGCTCGCCCCTTTCCGCGATCGCGAGGGGCGGCCGCTCCAGGGGCGGCTGGTGCTCGACCCGGGCGCGCACGACCCCCACGAGCACCGCGGCGAGCGCCTCTCCTTCGAGGTCGAGCTGGACGCCGAGGGGCTGCCGCGGCTCGAGGGTCTGCCGGCGGGGACCTGGACGATCTCGCTGGTCGAGGAGGCGCGCGACGAGCTGCGAGCCTGGGCGCTCGAGGTCGACACCGGCGCCAGCGAGTCGCCGCCGCGGATCGGGCTCAGCCAGGACGCCCCGCGCGGCAAGCTCGGGGGACGCGTCCTCGGCCGGCTGCCCGGAGGACTCGTCCAGGTCGAGCTCCGCCCCGCCGAGCCCGCGACCGAGGCCTTCGGCTTCCTGGCCGCCCGCGCTGTCGACGAGGAGGGCGGGTTCGCCTTCCCGGCCGTGCCGCCAGGGCGCTACAGCGTGCGCGCCCTGGGCGAGACCCGCGCCAGCGAGCTGGGCGAGGTCGAGGTCCAGCCCGGTCGCGAGGCCTGGATCGAGCTCCGGCTCGACTGATCGGCCGCCTCGTCGATCGCTGGCAATTCAGGGAGCGAGCTTGAGCGCTCGGTTGAGTCTGGTTCCAGCAGCGTCTACAAAGGTCGGTGGATCGGTCGTCGCACCCCTCGCTGCGGACGACCTCAATGTCACTGATCTTGTTGATCGAGCCCAGCCCCTGGGCTCGCACCGTGCTCCACCGGCAGCTCTCCCAGTTCGGGCAGGTGACGCTGCAGGAGAAGCTCCCGGGCGAGCCCCTGCAGATCCCGCCGGCCTGCAACCTGGCGGTGATCTCGGGCGACGCGCTGGGCTCGAGCGGCGACGGGCTCGAGGTCCTCGAGGAGGCCGGGGCCTGCCCGGGGATCCTCCTCACGCGCGAGCCCCTGCTCGTGACGCCCGTCGACGGGGTGATCGTGATCCCCTACCGCGACGCCGGGTCGCTCTTCCTGCCCACGGTGCGGATGCTGCTCAAGACCAGCACTGAGAGGTTCACTCTCGGCAAGTAGCTCAGAGCGTGAGCGGCAGCTCGAGCGCTTCGCCGAGGACGAAGCGGTAGGCCTGCTGGGTGACCTCGGCCGCGCGGCGCCAGGTGAAGCGGGCCAGCAGTTCGGGCGAGACGCGGCGGGGCTCGCGCAGCGCGCGCTCGACGGCCATCGCCAGTCCCACACACGCTGCGAAAGCTGCG
>CALDQK010000349.1 GCA_937911525.1 uncultured bacterium | reverse complement strand
GCCGCTACGGCGCCCTCCGCGGCGAGGTCCTCGTGCGAGCGGGTCAGCCGGCGGTCGGCCAGGGGGCGCTGCAGCGCGCGCTCGCCGACTGGCCGGAGGGCGAGCAGACCGCCGCCAGAGTGCGCGCGTTGCGCTGGTCGTGCCAGGCGGCCAGTGAGCTGGGGCAAGGGGCGCAGGCCTGGGAGAGGCTCGAGGCCGAGCTCTCGGCCTGCGCCGACCCGCGCAGCCAAGCCGCGCTGGCCTTGATCCGCGCGCGCGTCGCGCAAGCGAGGGGAGAGCCTGAGCAGGCGCTCCAGGCCTGCCGGCGGGCCCGACGCCTCGACCCGAGCTACGTCTCGCCTTACTTGATCGAGGCGACCCTGCTGCGCGGCGATCGGGGCGCGCGGAGGGCGGTCGTGGAGGCGGCCAGGCGCTCGGTCACGGACCCGGCTGGACGAGCCGCGCTGGCTGCGCTCGAGGGCCGGGGCCGCTAGGCGTGCAGGCAGGCAGCTGGATCGGCCCCTATCAGGTCGAGCGCGAGCTCGGGCGCGGCGGAATGGCGGTCGTGTTCCTGGTGCGCGATCGGGAGGGCGGCTCCTTCGCGCTGAAGCTGCTCCAGCGCGAAGGCTTCCTCGAGCCGGAGAGCCTGGCCCGCTTCGAGCTCGAGGCTCGCGCGATGGCGGCCTTGGATCACCCCCACGTGTTGCGGGTCCGCGACTGCGGCAACGCGCCGCCCGGGCCTTACCTGGTCCTGGACTACGTGCCCGGCGAGTCGCTGGCGGCGCGCCTCAAGCGCGGCGGTCCCCTGGGGGAGAGCGCGGCGATCTCGTTGCTCAGGGTGCTCTGCGACGCGGTCGAGCACGCCCACGCGGCTGGGGTGCTCCACCGGGACCTCAAGCCGGACAACGTCCTCCTGCGCGCAGACGGGCGCGCGCTCCTGAGCGACTTCGGCCTCGCGCGACGGATCGGCGCTCAGCAGCAGCTGACCCGGACGGGCGAGATCGTGGGTACGCCCGCGACCATGGCGCCCGAGCAGATCGAGGGCGGCGAGCAGGGACCCGCGACCGACGTCTACGGACTCGGGGGGCTGCTCTACGCGGCGCTGACCGGGCGGGCGCCCTTCAGCGCGCCGAGCACGCTGGCCCTGCTGGACCAGGTCATGAGCGCCGACCCTTCCCCGCCCAGCCTGCACGCCCCAGGTTCGGTTTCGCCCCAGCTGGACGCGATCGTCCTGCGCTGTCTGGCCAAGGAGCCCCAGGAGCGTTTCCCCAGCGCGGCGGCCCTCGGCGAGGCGCTCGAACACGTGGGCGGGAGGCGCGCGACGGCGAGCTTCGCCCCCGCGGGCGCGGGGCTCCTGGCCTCGGCGCTGCTGATCGGGATCGGCGGCTGGCTGGGTGCTCGAGGGGGTCCGGCGGCCGGGCCTTCGTCCCCTCCCAGCAGCCCCTCCGCCCGGGTCGAGCGCGCGTCGGACCTGAAGCGAGCGCTGGCCGAGCTGGCCGTGGCGATCGAGCGCAACGCAACCGGGGACGCCGACCAGTGGGCCCCGCTCCTCGAGCGGGCGCGGGCAGCCACGGCGCCGGGTTCGCTGCAGGCGCGAGAGCTCGACCTGCTGTGGGGATCGCTCCTCGCTCGCGACCGACGCCGAGCCGAGGCCCGGCGTGTGCTGCAGGAGACCTGGACCTGGTTGGTGGAGCCCGAGCGTGACCCCGCGACCGAGCCGCTGCTCTGGCACGACCTCGTCTATCGCTGCGCGAAGGAGCTGGGGGACGCGGGCGAGAGCGCGGAGCGAGCCGCGCGCGCCGCCCTTGCTGCGCGAGCGGTCGAGCGCTGGGCCGATCGAGCGCCGACCTCTCCACGGGCTCACCGCGCCGTGGCCTTCCTGCGCTTCGTGAAGCGAGGCGAGGAGCGGCGCAGCGCTGGGGCGGCGCTGCTCCAGGCGATCGCCCACGCCGAGGGGGAGGAGCGGATCGAGTACGAGCGGACCCAGCTGTGGCTCGAGGTGCAGGAGGGCCAGGAGCGGGGGACGCCCGCCCAGCGAGAGCGACTCGAGCGCTTGTGGGGCGAGACCCGCTCGAGCTGGCAGCGGCGGAAGCTGTGCGAGCTCGCGCTCGGGCCCCTCCGCCTGGGGAGGCCCTGGGCCGAGCGACGGGAGCAGCTCTGGCGCGAGCATGGACCCGAGCTGGCGGCCTACGTGGGGCGGCGGACGCAGCACCTGGTCGAGGCCGGGCGCCTCCCCCTCGCCGAGGCCCTCGCGCGGGAGCTCCTCCCGCGGCTCGAGCAGGGGGAGCGGCGCTTCGAGCTGGCGCGGGCCGAGGCCTGGGCCTGGCTCGGGTGGGGACGACTCCACGCCGAAGAGCACGAGGCCGCCCTCGAGGCCTTCGCGCGCTCCTGCGCGCTGCGGGTCACGGTCGTGGCCCAGGTCGGCTTGGGTTGCGCGCTCTGGCCGCGAGACCCGGCCAAGGGCTTGGCCGCGCTGCGCGAGGCGCGACCGCTCCTGGAGGGCCGGAGCGAGATCTGGGGCCGGATCGTGGCGGGCGCGGAGCGCCTCGCCGCGGGCGGCTCCGTGCGCGAGGCGCTGCGATCCGTGGCCCCCCGCAGCGGCGACCCGCGGGTCCTGCGCGCCTGGCTGCGGACCCGCTGGCTGGAGCTGGTGCTGCGCGCCGCTGGCCTGACCCCAGCCGGCGGCTGGAAGCTCGACCTCGAGCGCGCCGACTGGCGACAGCTCGACCAGGTGCTCGCCCAGCGGGCTGGCCTGGCGCTCGACTCGGGGCAGCTGCGCGGAGAGCTCGCCGCGCGTCTGTGCTGGCTGCTGGTGGTCCGCAGCGAGGACCCGACCCCCTGGGAGGAGCGCGGAGCCCTCGCCGCGCAGGCGTGGGCGACCCAGGACCCGGCCAGAGCAAGGGCCTTCGCCGGCGCGCACCCCTTCTCGGACCAGGCGCCCGACCCGCCCCGAGCGGGGATCGCCAAGCGAGCGCTCCAGCCGCTGCTCGGGGCAGCGGGCAACCTGAAGGGGGAGCTCTCGCGACTCTGCCGCTCCTTCCGGCGCCAACGCCTGGGTCAGGCCTTGGCCCTGAGCCGCGCGCTCAGCCCGCGCCTCGAGAAGGCACCTGGAGCGCAGCGCCTGTGCAAGGGCCTGGGCCGGGACGCCGAGCACCTGCTCGGGCTCCGCCGGCAGCTGGCGACGCTTCAGGCCCGGATCAGCGCGAGCTCCCTGACGCGGTTGCGGCACCTCAACGTGCTGCAGGCAGCCGGGGCGGAGCTCGCGCTCCAGCAATGCCTGGGCTTGTTGGGGGACGAGCGGGCGAAACCCTCCGACCTGGCCGTGGTCCGCTACCTCCAGGTCCAGGCCCTCAATGACCTCGGGCGGACCCAGGAGGCGCTGCAGGTCCTGCGCGCGGTGATCCCGACGCTGAAGGGATACGACTTCGCGCTCTCCGTTCTCGAGGTGCAGCTGCTGACGCGCCTGGAGCAGCGGGAGGAGGCCCTGCGGGAGGCCAAAGCCCTCGCGCTCCGCTACCCCAGCCGGATCCCCGTTCAGCTCTTGCTGGCCAACCTGCTCACCGCGCTGGGTCGCTACGAAGAGGCCGCGCAGGTCTTGGCGCGCTGCCGCTCCCTCGACGCGGGCCAGCGCCCCCAGGCGAGCAAGCGGATCGAGCGCGCCGAGGCCCGCTTGCGCGCTCAGTCTGGGCGTGACTGAAGCGCGGCCAGCGCCCGGCGCAGCTCGAAGGCATCGGGCGGGAGGGCGCGGCGCAGCTCCCTCAGCAGGGGCGCCAGGCGAGCGCGCTGCTCCGGGAGCAGCTGCCAGGCCCGCAGCGCGGTCTCGGCCGCCGCGGCGGGGTCCCCCAGGGCCCGCTGGCAGCGGAGGAGGTAGGCGTAGGGCCGCGGCCACTCGGGTTGGAGGCGAACCGCGGCCTCGAGGTGAGGGAGGGCCGCGGCGGGGCGGCGGCGGACGAGGAGGGCCACGCCGGCGTTGAGGCGGTTGCGGGCGTCTCGCGGCTCGAGCTCGGCGGCGCGCAGGAAGCGCTGGAAGGCCTCGGCTTGCTGGTCGGGGTCGGAGCGGGCTGCGAGGAGCTGAGCCAGGTTGGCGTGGGCGATCCAGCAGTCGGGGACCTGCGCCAGGGTGTCGCGGAGGAGGGTCTCGTAGTCGCGGAAGGCGCGGACGCGTCGCTGCGTGCGCAGCGAGAGGGCGCCCGCGACCAGACCCAGCGTGAGGGCGAGCGCGAGCGGACCGGCGCCGCGGCGGCGGAGGACGCTCAGCGCGCCGTACGAGGCCAGGGCCAGCACGGGCAGGCTGGCCAGGTAGCAGAAGTGGTCGGCCACGTAGGAGAAGCGAAAGGGGTAGACGTCGACGAAGCCGAGCACCGGGAAGAGCGTCCCGCCGAACATCAGGATCGCGGCCAAGGGGCCGCGGCTGCGGGCGCGCCAGCTCCAGAGCGCGAAGAGCAGCCCTGCGGTGGCGCAGGGGAAGGTCCAGGCGCTCGACGAAGGGTCCAAGGGCCAGCGCGGGTAGTAGAAGCTCAGCTGAGCCGGCCAGAGCAGCTGGCCCAGGTAGAACCAGGGGGCGCGTCCCGCGAGCAAGATCCGCTGGGCGGGCTCGAGGGCGAAGGCTCCCCCGCGGGCGCCGACGTGGGTCACCTCGAGGTAGGCCGTGTGCAGGCCGGCCGCCACGCCGAGCCCGAACAAGGGCAGCAGGCAGAGCAGGTCCCGGCGGCCGAGGCGTCCCTTCCACCACAGGACGAGCGCGAGCGCCGCGGGGACCGTGGCGGTGATCGACTTGGAGAGCAGGGCGGCGGCCATGAGCAGGGCCGCCAGGGTGTAGCGGCTCCAGCGGCGCTCGCGCAGGGGCAGGTCCGTCGGGGCGAAGGCCAGGTAGGCCCGGACCGCGCCGAGGGCGAGCAGGCCCGAGAGCACGTTCTTGCGCTCGGAGATCCAGGCCACCGACTCGACGTGCACGGGGTGGAGCGCGAAGCAGAGCGCGGTCAGGAAGGCCGCCGGCCGAGCGAGGCCAGCCAGAGGCGGCGCTCGCCCCAGGCCGGGGGCGGCGAAGAGCAGCTCGAGCACGAGCCACACCAGGACCGCGCTCAGGCCGTGCAGGAGCACGTTGACCAGGTGGTGGCCCGCCGCGGCCGCAGGCCCCCGCCCGAAGAGCCGGGCTTCGAGCCAGAAGCTCGTGAACACCAGGGGGTAGTACTGGGGAGAGGCGCGCGGCTCGAGCCAGATCCGCCGCAGGCCGCGGGCGTCGTCGAGGAGCTCGTTCTCGGCCACGTAGTCGTCGTCGTCCCACACGTAGCCGGCCTCGCCCACGCTGCGGTAGGTGAGGGCGGTGACCAGCAAGAGCAGGAGGGCCAGGAGCGAGCGCGGGGCTCGGCTCATCGCGCGTCGTCCAGGCGCAGCCAGGCGGCCTTGAGGTAGGGCGGGTCGCCGGCGCCGCAGCGGTGGTCGAGGGGGCAGG
>CALDQK010000348.1 GCA_937911525.1 uncultured bacterium | reverse complement strand
GCCTGGCTCGGTCGGGCGCCCGTGCAGCGGCGCCGCCTGGTCCTCGGTCGGCAGGGAGGCCCCGCCAGCTCCCCGGCCCTGCGCGTCGTCCGCGCCCTCCCTCAGTTCGGCCCGATCTCGGTCAGGAAGGCCCGCAGCTCCTTGCGCAGCTCGGTGTCGGTGGGCGCCGCCGCGCGGAAGGCGCGCAGGATCTCCTGGCGCGCCCCCTTCTTGTCGCCGCCCTGCGCGAGGAGCTTGGCCCGCAGGAAGATCCCCCGCGCCAGCTGCGCCTTGATCGCCAGCGCCGCGTCGACGTGCGCCATGGCCTGCTTGGGGTCGCTGGGCGCCTCGAGCTCGGCCAGGTCCACCAGCGCGTTGGCGCGGTGCGGATCGAGCACGCGCCGGTCGACCAGCCAGCCCGAGACCTCCCAGGCCAGCCGCTCGGTGGACGGCACCTCGCGCCACTCCTCGCCCTGCGGATCGCCCCCCGCCACGGCCTTGGCGTGCGCCGCGAGCAGCTCGACGCGCTTGCGCGCAGCCGCGAGGGCCTCGGCGCCTGGCTTCACGCGCATCTCCAGCGCCAGCAAGGCGGGCTCGGGCTGGTAGCCCAGCTCTCGGGCTTGCTCCAGGGGCACGAGCATGTCCTGGGCGGTGACCGCCTGGGCGGCCCGCGCCAGCACGAAAGCGCCCAGCGCGCGCTGGCGCCGCTGGAGCGCGTCCAGGGGGGGGGACGCCTCGTGCGGATCCGGGGCGTCCCGACCCGGCTCAGGCCCCGGGGGGCGGTCGTCCTTGTCGCCAGGCGCGCGCAGCACGACCTCGTCCAGCGCTCTTTGGAGGCCCCTCCAGGC
Source organism: uncultured bacterium (assembly GCA_937911525.1). Lineage (GTDB taxonomy): Bacteria > Planctomycetota > J058 > J058 > J058 > NORP233. Next base: position 1,283 of record CALDQK010000348.1, on the reverse strand, counting down.
GTCGTGCACGCGCTCGTAGACCAGCGGCTGCTCCAGCGACTCCAAGAGGCAGACCGCCAGCCACTCACCCGGCGTCTCGGGGTCCGCGGGCACAGGGCCCTTTCGGGCGAGGTAGTGGGAACGAAGAATGTCCTCGAAGCCCACCGGCAAGTAGCCCACCTCGCACTGGCGCAGGGTCAGGGCCAGCAGCTTCTCTGGCTGATCGACCGCCGCCTGGAGCTGATCGCGCCAGTTGGCGAGCCCCTCGAGGGGGACGCGCAGGCCGTGACGCGGGAAGCGCAGGATCAAGCGCTGGAGCAGCTCCCAGTCCTCCTGGCCCAGGGTCGGGCTCAGCAGGTGCTGCGCGGCGATCGCCTCGAGCGGCCGCCCCAGGGTGTCGAGGGGGGTGCGCGGCGCTTGCCCGTCCAACTGGGGCAGCTTGTAGAGGTAGCCCACGTGCTCGGCGTCGAGCAGGTCGAGCATGGCGTGGGCCCGGCGCAGGTCACCCTCGCCGAGGGCGAGGAACTCGGCCAGGTCCTCGTCTGCTCGCAGCGCGTCCAGGAGCCCGTGGCCCGCCCACTGCTTCAGCTCCTCCAGCGCCCGGCGCGTCACGGGTCGCTGGTCGAGCAGCCGCGCGAGGCGGACCCGGTTGGCTTCGCGCAGGATCGCCTCCAGCCCGGGCCGACAGGCCGGCGGGAGGTTGGCGCTGTCGAGCAGGCTGCGCGCCTGAGTCGCGGCCCGCCGGATCTGCCCCGAGAGGTAGTCGTGGGCGACCTCCAGGCTGGGCCGATAGGGCTCGGGCGCAGCCTCGAGCAGCGAGCGCGCGCGCGGGAGCGCCTTGCGGTTGCCCTCCGCCGCGTCGCGCAGGGCCCGACAGGCGAGCATCGCGGACTCGAGCGGCCCGGGCTCCTTGGTCGCGGCCGGCAGGGGATCGCCAGCCAGGAGCCCGCTCCAGCCCCGCACTCCGCGGAACTGGGAGAGCAGCCCGACCTTCTCGTAGCGAGCCTCTTCCTGGGGCAGCCCGACGGGAGCCGGCGGAGCTTCCCCCTGGTAGTAGGGGAGGGGCAGCCCCTTCTCAGCCAGGCGGAGCTCCCACTGGGCGAGCCCCCCGAGCAGGCTGGCGCGCTGGTAGCCCAGCCAGAAGTGGTTGAACACGAAGGGCGTCCCGAGGGCCAGGCCCACGAGCATCAGCGCGAAGAGCGGCTGCCGCTTGAACCAGCGCACGAGGGGATTGGGCGACTCGGGCGGCGGCAAAGCCCACTCACCGCTGATCGGTTGGGGCTTGCCCTCGAGGGGAGCCGGCT
>CALDQK010000347.1 GCA_937911525.1 uncultured bacterium | reverse complement strand
CCCCCGCGCGGGTGCGCGCGAGCAGGCTCGCCTCTCGAGGGCTGAGTTCGGTCAGCCCCTCCGCGGGGACCATCAGGGGAGCGGGGACCACGCCCTCGGGGAGCGCGACGAGGTCGCAGCTCTCGAGCCCCGCGACGCCCTCGCGCAGGGCCTGCCAGACCTGCGCCGGCGTGTCGGGGCGCCGGTCGTTCAGGACGCGGTTGGGCTGAACCCAGCCCACGCGCAGGGTCGGCTCGCCCGGCTCGCTCCAGCGGCGCTGCTGCCACACTCCGTAGCCGAGCACGAGCGCGAGCGTGAGCCCCGCCGCGCAGGCAGGCCGGCGCGTGTCGCCGCGCCAGGCCTGGTAGAGGGCGACGTTGACGAAGGCCACCAGCCCGCTCAAGCCGTAGGGGCCGATCAAGTCAGCGCACTGCGCGACCACGTCGGCGTTGACCTGCGGTGTGCCGACCGTCCAGGCGAAGAGGCGGGGCCAGAGCCACTCGAGCAGCACCAGCGCACAAGGGAAGACCAGCCAGCGCGCCGCGGGCCAGCGCCGGCGCCCCGCCCAGTCGACCAGGCCCAGGATCGCGAAGGGCAGGGCCTCCCAGCAGAGGAAGACCAGCAGCGCGAGCCCCGCGAGCGCCGGCGAGAGGCCGGCGTAGTCCATGGTCGAGGGACCCAGCCAGGTGAAGAGGGCGAGGTTGACGCCGAAGCCCGCGCTGAGGCCGGCCAGGAGCGAAGCGCGCCGGTCGAGCCCCTCCCAAGCCCAGAGCAGGGGCAGCAGCCCGACCCACTGCACGAGGTGCCAGCCGAGGGGCGAGGACGCGAGCCCGCAGGTCGCCCCGAGAGAGAGGGCACCGACGAGGCAGCGCAGCAAGACCTGAGAGCGACTCACGAGCGCAAGAGACTACGCCACACGCAGCACGCCCGCGCTGATCGCGCGGGCGTGAAGGGTGGATCGGATCCGCTGCAACCGTCCCTAGACGACGCCAGCCAGGAGCATGGCGCCAGCGGCGGCCGCGGAGCTGATCAGCGGGACCGTGAAGTTGTCGTCCATCTTCTTGTTGAGCGGGAGCCACTCGGCGAAGGCAGCGGCGACGGCGGTCAGGGTGGCGACGCCGAAGGCGGCCACGGGGGTGTAGCCGAAGCGCAGGCCGAGCAGCAGCGACCCTGCCACGCAGCAGATCAGGGTCAGCGCCAGCGAGCCCTCGAGGGACTTGCCGCCGGGGAGCTTGATCCGACCGAACTTGACGCCGACCGCCGAGGCGATCGGGTCGCCGATGGCGAGGTAGAGCATGCCGAGGGCGGCCGCCTCCTTGCTGAAGAGGGCGATCACGATCAGGCCCGAGAAGAAGAACCACGACGAGCCGCTGATCCCGTCGAGCTCGTAGTCGCGCATGTAGGGGCCGAAGTCGCGCTTCACGATCTTGTTCAGCGCGGGGACCTTGAAGCGGAGCAGATCGAGGGTCACGAAGACCGCCGCGATCCCGCCCAGGATCATCAGCGCGGTGCTCTGGGTGACGGTGGTCAGCGCGTAGGTCAGGGCCGCGGTGCCGACGCCCAGGACGTGGAACACCTTCCGCTTCCAGTGAATCGAGTGCCGCTTGACCTGGCGGATCGGGTCGAGCAGCGGACGGGGCTCGACGTGGGTCAGCGCCGGAGTGGTGCGGCGCGCGCTCGTAGCGCGCTGCGTCGTCTCGGCGGGGGCGGTCGGCGCGCTCTGGGAAGCGCTGGTCTCGCTCGGCTGAGTCTCAGTCGTGGTCGTCATGGAGTCACCTCCTCTTGGGCAGGAGTTTCGCACGCTCGAAGCCAAATACAACCTTATTGTTCTCAGGCAGTTAGCGCGTCAGAGAGCGTTGAAAGCGTCAGATCGCTGACGCTTCGTGGAGCCTCGATAAGGCCGCGACAAGAGGCCGTTAGAGCCTGTAAACATTGCACTTAGCGCGAGTGTGGGGGAGGGTGTGGGGGGTCTGACGCTCGAGGCGACACGACTGCAACAAACAATTGATAACAAACGACTTAAGGCGCCCACCGCCGCTCCTTAAAGACCCTGTCAGAGCCTTGACGCGCTGCGGGGTGGATCCTGACGCTGCGCGTCACGGGTGGCGCATCCGAGACCTCGCGGTCCCGCTAGGACGTCGCGGTCCCTGGCAGGAGCGGGACGAAGCGCACCCCCATCAGGTCGTCCGTGCGGGAAGCGCCCGCCTCCCCGCGTCGCCAGCGCTCGAGGCGCATCACCCCTCCCTGAGGACCGACGGGGAGCACGAGTCTCCCTCCCGGCGCGAGCTGATCGAGGAGCGCTGGGGGGACCTCGCTCGCCCCGCAGGCGACGAGGATGGCGTCGTAGGGGGCCCGAGCCGGGTGACCCAGGCTCCCGTCCGCGAGCACGACCTCCACGTTGCGGTAGGCCAGCTCGGCCAGGAGCGCGCGCGCCCGCTCCGCGAGCGGCGCGACCCGCTCGACGCTCACGACCTCCCCCGCCAGCTCGGCGAGGACCGCCGCCTGGTAGCCGCTCCCGCAGCCGACCTCGAGCACGCGCTCGCCGCCCCGCAGCTCGAGCGCCTCGCTCATGGCCGCCACGATGTAGGGCTGACTGATCGTCTGCTCGTGCCCGATCGGGAGCGGGCGGTCTTCGTAGGCCTGCTCGCGCAGCTCGGCCGGCACGAAGCGGTGCCGGGGGACGGTGCGCAGCGCCGCCAGGACGTGCTCGTCCCGCACCCCGCGCTTCACGATCTGCTCCGCGACCATGCGCAGTCGCGCCTCGCGCTCGGACTCCTGGCTCACGCGCCGCTCCCTTCTGCCTCGTCCGGCCAGGCCGCCTCGATCTCTGCGACCTCGACCCGCGCGGCCTCGACCTCAGCCGCTGAGACCTCGCCCGGCGCCCAGCGCGCGCGCGCGAAGCGCTCCGCCAGGCGCTGGGCGAGCCCGCGCACGCGCTGGGGGACGCGGCGCCCGAGGCGGGCGGGGGTCTCACCCGGTCGCCGCGCGAGGCGAGGCTCCAGGCGGTCCAGGTGCGCGAGGTAGGCGTCCACGAGCTCGCGGCGCGCGCCCGCGGGCCAGGGCCCTGCGTCTCCCAGCGGCGCGGGGTGAGCGGCGCCGCCCAGGCGCGCCAGGCTCCCCGGCGGGAGCTCGAGCTCGAGCTGCTCCTCGCTCTCGCGTCCGGCGACGGCGTTGATCAGGCCGATCCCAGCCATGATCAACGCGCAGAGCACGACCAGCTCCCCGAGCGGGAGCGAGACCGGGTTGAGGGTGCGGCTCGCGGGTGCGACCGCGTCGAGCAGGCCGACCTCGGCGTAGTCGTTGGCCGTCTCTGGGAGCAGGCTGTAGAGCAGCGCGAACACCGCCCCGCCCAGGCCGAGCGCCAGCAAGGGCAGCGAGAGCGCGCGCCCCAGGCGCGGCCGCACGCGCTCGCTCAACGAGTAGCGCACCTCGAGCAGGCGGTCGAGGGTCGGGACCAGCAGGCACGCCGCGGCCAGCGGGATCAGGATCCAGGCGACCTGCTCCTCCAGGACGGTCAGGCCGAGCGCTATGGCCCCGCCGTTGACGAGCGCGATCGCGCGGATCCGGGGGACGAAGGCGAAGGGCAGCAGCCCGAGCTCGAGCAGGGCCAGGAACCACAGGGCCGGCCAGCTGAGGTAGCGCGGAAACACCGGCGCCACGAAGAGCAGGACGCCCACCACCATCGGCGCATAGCGCGCGGCGCGGCGAGCGGGCTCGTCGTCGGCGAGGTGCGGGTGGCGCTCTCCCCGCAGGAGCAAGAGCCCCACGCCGACCAGGAGCGGACCCCACAGCTCGGGGCGCTGCCAGCCGGCCCGGGCGCGCAGCAGGCTGAGCAAGAACAGGGCGGGGGCGCAGGCCGCCCACACCAGCAGGCCGCGCAGCAGGCGCTCGGGGGCCTCCTGCCTCATGAGTCCGCCTCCGGCTCCGCGCTCGGGCTCAGCTGGGCGGCGGTGATCCGCAGCTTGCGGCGTCCGAACCATGGCGTGAGGAAGGCGTCCCGCAGCGGCTCGGCGGCGCGGACCGCGTAGGGGGTGATCCCACGCCGCAGGCAGGCCTCGGCCAGGTCGCGCAGCTCCAGCCTGCCTGCCCCCTGCTCGCGCTCGTAGATGCGCGGGAAGGTGGCCGGGTCGAGCAAGGCGGCCACGACCTGGCAGCCGCGCTGCACGCAGAGCTCGAGCGGCTC
>CALDQK010000346.1 GCA_937911525.1 uncultured bacterium | reverse complement strand
CCGGGTCGACGCGCGCGCCTTCGCGATCATGGAGCTCGTCGAGGGCCCCTCGGCCCGCGAGCTCCTCGCGGCGGGTCCGCTCTCGCTGCCCGACGCGCTCAGGATCAGCCACGACGTCAGCCAGGCCCTCTCGGCGGCCGCCGAAGAGGGGATCGTGCACCGCGACGTCAAGCCGGCCAACGTGGTGATCAACCGCGCGCGCGGGGTCGCCCAGCTGTGCGACTTCGGGATCGCCAAGGACCTCGAGTCGACCCTGGCCAGCCTGACCGCGAGCGGAATGGGGCTGGGCACCATGGCCTACATGCCGCCCGAGCAGGTCGGCGAGGCCAAGCACGTCGAGCCCAGCGCCGACGTCTACAGCCTGGGCGCGACCCTCTATCACTTCCTCGCTGGCCGCCCGCCCTTCAGCCCGACCAACATGAAGGCCCTCTGGGAGATCGTCGACCAGCCCCCGCCCCCCCTGGACGCGTTCCGGGCCGAGGTCCCAGCCGAGGTCAGCGCCCTGGTCCACGCCACCCTGGCCAAGGACCCCGACGAGCGCCCGCCGATCTGGAGCCTGGTCGAGCAGCTCGCCGCCTTGCGCGCCCGCTGGCCCGGCTGAGCGGACCCGGCTGTCGCCTATACTTTGGGACGGAGACGCCTCATGCCCTGGACCCATTGCGACCAGGAGATCCTGGACAACGAGCCCTGCCCGTCCTGCGGCCTGAGCAAGTCGGAGTGGACGATCCAGGCCGAGGCCACGCGCACCTTCCGGGTCAAGCGCAGCGGCCGGGTCAAGAAGGCCCGCGACGCTTGGATCGAGCTCGAGCTCTGCGGCGCGGGCGGCGAGCCCGTCGCCGAGGCGGCCTATCGGGTCGGGCTCCCCAACGGCCGCGTCAAGCGGGGCAGCCTCGACGCCGCCGGCAAGGCGCGGCTCGAGAAGCTGCCCGCTGGGACCTGCCAGGTCTCCTTCCCCGACCACCTGCCCGAGCACCAGGAGCGCGAGACCAACGCCCTGCACCGCTTCGAGCTGCCCAAGCTGCCCGAGTTCGTCTACTCCTGCTGAGGTGACCGTGAGCCTGCTCCGCTACCCCGTCGACGCTGGCCCGGGCACCGAGGTCAGCTCGGCCGCGGCCGACGCGCTCCACGCCCACGTGGAGCGCGAGCACCCCAGCGGCTACTACCCCCTGGGCGCCAACACCACCTGGCACGGCGGGGTCCACCTCCACGCGGCGGCGGGCGCTCAGGTCGTGGCCTGTGCTCCCGGACGCGTGGTCGCGGCCCGGCTCGCGGCCGAGGGCTGCGCCTACGGGAGCACCAACTTCGTCCTCTGCCGGCACGAGGTCCACGGGGCGGTCCTGGACGAGCTCGCGCCCGCGCGCTCCTTCGAGCCGCGCCCCTACGCGTTCTTCTCGCTCGTGATGCACCTCGGCAGCCTGCCCCTGGACGACCCCGCGGCGCCGGCCCTGCGCCCCTTCGCCTGGTTGCCGCGCCCCTGGTCGGGCTTCCGCGTCAAGTCGGACCTCAACTTCCGCGCGGGCCCCGGCCAGGACGTGATCGGCGTGCTGAAGCCCGGCGACCGAGTCGTCCTCGAGCAGGAGGCCCCAGTCCCGGGGGGCTCGCTCCCGCACTACCGCGTGCGCGGCCTGCCGGACTGCCAGAGCGCCGCCTGCCGGGACGCCGTCGGCACGGTGGCCTTCAAGGACGAGTGGCTGGAGCGGATCGAGGTCGACCAGGACGCGCTGGCCGAGCTGCGCGGCGGCGGGGTGGTCGCCCTGGACGCCGAGGTCGCGGCGGGCGATCCGCTCTGGACCGTGGGCGAGTACGGGGGGAGCGAGCAGCGCGAGGGGCTGATCCACTGGGAGATCTTCTCGGCCGAGAACCTGCTCCCCGGCTGGGAGTCGGCCGAGGACCCCGACCTCGACTTCAACATGGACTGCGCCCAGATCGCCGCCCTGGTCGATCAGCGCGCGCTGGTCGGGCGCGACAACCTCGACCCCGGCGAGATCCGCGACTTCTACGCCCGCGACCCCGACGCCCGCCGGATGCGGACCCTGGCCGCCAAGTTCGTGAGCGAGTGGGGCGTCGACGTCGACGCGGCGGTGCCCCGGATGAAGGGCCTCCCGGCGCTGCGGAACTTCTTCCTCGGCGACCTGGCCGACAAGATCCGCCCGCTGATGTGGTGGGACGAAGCCAGCGCCGCGGGCGTCGAGCTGCCGGCCGACAAGCGGGTGTGGCACTACCACCCGGTGTCCTTCCTGAGCGCGCTCGAGCCCGTCTGGAGCCTGGAGGGCCAGTCGATCATCATCGCCGGCCAGCGCTTTCCGATCGGAGCCCCGGTCAAGACCTGGCTCGACGAGGGCGGCTTCGACGGCTACACGGAGCGGCGCGTGTTCAGCGAGGGGGTCGTCGCCAGCCACCCCTGCAACGAGCACTGCCACCGCGCGCGCCGCTACGACACCCGCGCGGCCTTCGCGGGCAAGGAGGAGGTCAGCTACCAGGACGTCGCCGACCACGTCGACCTGTTCGTGATCCACTACGACGCCTGCTGGTTCAGCCAGCTCTGCTTCAAGGTCCTCCACGACGAGCGCGGCCTGTCCTGCCACTTCCTGCTCGACGTC
>CALDQK010000345.1 GCA_937911525.1 uncultured bacterium | reverse complement strand
GGGCCTGGGCGGGGGCCGCCAGCGCCAGCGTGGCGGCCAGCGCGAGGAGACCCGGCAGGCGTCCGAGCGAAGCGCGGGGGAGAGCGGGCATGAAGACTCCTTGTCTCGAGGCCATGCTCACCCACAGGGTAAAGGATCGACGTGCCTTCGCTCAGGGACGCGTCATATGGCACACTCGGTCGCTTGGGGTGAGCCGGCGGAGGACCGCCGGGGGAGCCCAGCCGGAGGGTCCCCTTGGCGAGCAGCGCGGACGCAGCGCTTCAGCACTTGATCCAGCAGGAGGGCCGGATCCCCGCCGCGCGAGTGCAGCAGGCGCGCGGCGCCGCGGCCGCGGCCGGGATCTCCCTCGACGAAGCCCTCAGCCAGCGCGGCGACGTCTCCTCGAGCGAGCTGCGCGGCCTGCTGCGCAAGCGCGAGGCCCTCGGCCGCGCCTGCGTGATCTGCAACGCGATCACCTACCTGCTCCCGGGGCAGAGCGCGACGCGCGCTTCGTGCGAGGTGTGCGGGGGCCGCCTGCGGCCCGGCTCGACCCGGCGCCTGACCCGCAAGGACTTCGACCGCCGCCGCCTGCTCGCCGCCGCCGAGGCCGCGGAGCGGGAGGAGGCCGGCCGACGCGGGCCCGAAGCGCGCCGCAGCCAGCGCTTGACCCGGCGACGCACGAGCGAGGCTCCTCCCGCGCCTCGCGCCCAGCGCCGCCCACCCGACGCTGGGCGCGCTCGGACCCAGCCCCCACCCCAGCGAGGAAGGCCCGAGGCCGGCCCTCGCGTCAGCCAGCGCATGACCCGGCCCGTAGGCAAGGCTCCCCGCCCCCCCGCTCCCGGGCCCCGGGCCACCGCTCGCCAGCGGGCCCCGGCGCCCGCCCGCCCGGCGCCCGCCCAGCGGCCCACGGTGCAGCGGCCCACGGTCCAGCGCCCAACCGTGCAGCGACCCGCCCAGCCCCTGCGCCAGGAGCAGCGAGGCCCCGAGGTCGTGCCTCCCCGAGCCGCGCCGGCGGGCCCGCTGCCGGTCGATGTCGCCCGGAAGGTCAAGGAGGCCTTCGACGGGAGCAAGCAAGAGCTCCTGGCTCGGGTCCGCCGCGAGGCCCACGAGGAGGTGCAGCGCTCGCTCCAGGTCCTGAGCAAGGACGTCGAGGCGCGCCTGGGTCGCCTGCCCGAAGTGGTCGCCGCCGCGCTCGAAGAGGGACCCGCCGCCGACGCGCTCCGCGCGCGCGTCGCGGAGCACGAGCCGCGCCCCGTCGACCTGGACCCCGAGCTGGTGGCCGCCGCGCTCTCGGCCGCCGCCCCTCGCGAGCTCGAGGGGGTGGCCCTCGGGCTGCTCGGCAGCGAAGCGCTCCGCGCGCCGCTGGAGGCCCTGGACGAGCGCATCGAGGCTCAGCAGCGCGCGCTCAGCGAGGCGGCGGCCGAGCAGACCCAGGCGCCCCCGGCTGCGGGTGCGGACCAGCTGGCGGAGATCAGCGAGCGGGTCGCCGCCCTCAGCCGCGAGCAGCGCGCCGTGGCGGAGACGCTCAGGGCGGAGGCCGAGGCTCACGCGCGCGATGCCGCCCGGGAGGCGCTGAGCCGGCTCCACCCCCGCGGAGTCGCTGGCCTCGTCGAGGAGGCGGTCGCCAGGAGCGAGCAGGAGCGCGAGGAGCTGGCGCGTCGCCTGAGCACCTCGACCCGCCGCCTGGACGCGATCGAGCGCCGCCTCGAGGCGAACGCCGCGCAGTCGATCCCCTCGGCGCGCCGCTGGCTGGCGCTGCAGCGGGCCCTCCGGCCCGCGCTGGTCCTCGCCATCCTGCTCACGATCCCCGTCCTGGTCTTCATGGCCTTCGCCCCCGCGGTGCACGAAGCCCGCGTCAACCTGGGCGTGATCGAGGGCGAGTTCCGCGGGCCTCACGACCACCTGCTCGCGCTGGCGGGCGACCCGGCCGTGCTGAGTCAGGTCGCCGACGCCAGCGACATGAACGGCGAGCGCGGACTGTGGGAGCTGCTGCTCGGGGTCGAGGAAGAACCCGCCGCGCGTCTGGGCGCCCGGATCGCCTCCGTGCGGGGCTCGCAGGCCGACTACCTGATCGTGCATGCGCGCGGGGTCAGCAGGCAGCAGGCCTTGGCGGCGGGAGAGGCCCTGGCCAAGCAGGTGATCGCGCGCGCCGCCCAGGACGAGGACGCCTTGAGCGTGCTCGGCCACAGCGAGGCGCGTCGGCTGCGCTCCCTGCTCTGGGCCTTGCCCGGAGCCGTGGTGGCGCTCGGGCTCCTCTCGCTCCTGATCTGCTGGGCGCGTGAGCTGCGGCGACGCGGATTCACCGACGGCCCGGAGGCGAGCGCGCTCCTGGACCTCCCGGTCCTGCTGACCCTGGAGGCCGAGCAACGATGACCGCGCTGCGGCTCGAGTGCGAGGACTGCCCCTATGGGCTCGACATCGCCGACATCGGCGAGATGGAGAGCCTCTGCCCCGACTGCGGCGGCGTGTTGATCCTGGTCGCCGAGGAGGAGGAGCCCGAGAGCTCGGGCGCGAGCGCTGGCGCGGGTCCCCTCGCCGACGAGGGCCCGGGACCCGACCTGCCGCCGCTCCCCCAGTGGGACGGCAGCGATACGCAGGAGGTGGCGCCGCGCGCTGACTCGGGCGCGCTGGGCGAGCTGGGCGAGCTGGTCCACACCGTGCACGTCGGGAGCAGCGGGACCCGGGGGCGCGGCTCGCGCACCTACGACAGCGAAGAGTTGAGCGGGCGCCTCAGCGAAGAGCCGCGCGCCTGGGAAGACCCCAACGCGAGCGACGAGGCGACCCGGGACTGGGAGGTCGAGGGCCCCTCCCAGTCGCCCGGCACGGCCACGCTCAACTGGAAGGCCCTGCGCGAGGTCAGCGCCGAAGCCAAGGGTCAGGACGCCGATATCGACGACGACACCGGGGGCTGGCAGAACCGCCTGTTCCCGGTCGATCATGACTGGGAGGCCTTGATCGAGGAGAGCCTGCCCGAGCTCGAGGAGGACGACCCCAGCGCCGAGCGCCGCGTGATTCGGCTGCCCGAGAGCGCCGCCCCACGCGCAGGAGAGGAGCTCGACGCCGAAGCCCTCGACAGCTTGCTGCGGCCCTTCGGCTTCCAAGCGCCCTCGGGCACCTTCGGCCCCGAAGACCCCGACCCCCAAGCCCCTCCGACCCGTCAGTTGCGCGTCACAGGCGCGGCCACCGAGGCGATCGGCCCCGCGCCCCCGGGCCCCGACACCGAGGTCCTCCGGCCATCGGGCTCTGGGGCGATGCGAACGCAGTCCGGGCCGGTCGAGCCGCAGCGCACCGTCGACTCGGTCCGCTTCGAGGACCTCGACCCCGCGCTCGTCGTCGCGCGACGGGGGGAGTCCGCTACCGCGCGAGACTGCGTCCAGCTCGCGCACCGCCTCATGGCCCCGGGCCCCACGACGGTCCTCGTGAGCAGCGCGGCCCGCCGCGAGGGTCGCACCGCCCTGGCGCTGAACCTCGCGCTCGCTGGAGCGCGCCACCCGACCCGCGGCGCGGTCTACGTCGAGGCCGACCTCGACGGGCGCGGCGCGCTCTCGGTCCTCGGGCAGCCCTCCTGCGACGAGGGCCTGCTCAACCTGGTCCAGGAGAAGAACCCCGATCCGCGCCGGGCCCTGGTCCGCTTCCAGCTCGGCCGCTTCGACCTGCTCCCCCGCGGGCACGGCCTCGGGCGCGAGAAGCTCGTCGAGGGCCTGCCGCGCGTGCTGCGCGCCCTGCGCGAGCACTTCCCGGACGCCCTGATCGTGGTGGACGGCCCCCCGGTCGCGGAGGGCGGCGCGGACCTGCTCGCGGCCACCGACTCCGCCCTGCTGGTGATCCGCCGCCGCTGGGCCCCGCGCGACCTGGTCCAGAACGCGGTCGCCTCGCTGGGACGCTCGGCCCTCCTGGGCGCGGTGTTCAACGAGGCGTGAGCGTCGACCTCCACCTGCACTCGACCGCCTCGGACGGAGCCTTCGCTCCGGCGGAGGTCGTGCGCCGCGCGGCCGCCGCGGGGATCGAGACCCTGGCCCTGAGCGACCACGACACCACGGCCGGGATCGCCGAGGCCGCGGCCTGCGCCGCCGAGCGGGGGCTCCGCTTGATCCCTGCCATCGAGCTGACGGTCCGGGTCCGAGCCGGTGATCGCGGCACGATCCACCTCCTCGGCTACGGGATCGAGCCCGGACACGCCGAGCTCGAGGCCGTGGCCCGCCGCAACCGCGAGGGCAAGGCCCGCCAGATCCGAGCGACCCTGGCGCGGCTGCGCGAGCAGGAGCGGGTCGAGATCAGCTGGGAGGAGCTCGCCGAGGGCCGCCCCGAGGGCGAGGCCTACGTCGGGCGGCACCACATCGCCGCCGTCCTGGTCCGGCGCGGCCTGTCCCGCACCCGCCGCAAGGCCTTCCGCCGCTACCTCCGCAACGAGCGCGTCCCCGAGGTCGAGGTCGTCTCCGCCGAGGAGGGGCTGAACGCCATCGTGGCCGCCGGCGGCCAGCCCGTGTTCGCGCACCCGACCAAGGTCGACCTCAAGCACCACCTCAACCCGCTGGTCAAGCTGGGTCTCAGGGGGATCGAGGCCTACCGGGCCCGGCTCAACCCGACCCACGGCGAGAGGATCCTCGAGCGGGCCGAGAAGCACGGCCTGCTCCTGACGGGCGGCTCGGACTGGCACGGACACTACCCCGATCCGCCGCTGGGGACCTGGAAGGCGCCCAGCGAGGTCGAGGCCTTCGTCGAGCAGCTCGGCTAGCAGCCGGGTCCCCGCCGGGCCCGCGGTCGGATTCCCCGGGTAGCCTCTGGGCCGGTCGACCCAAGCAAGAGCGGAAGAGGAGCGGCGTGAACGACGCGGACCAACGAGAGCTCACGGCAGCGCTGACGAAGATCATCTCGGAGACCAACGGGGTCTCCCTGGGGGACACGCTCGAGCTGGCGGCCCACTCGATCCTCTTCAGGGAGCGCCCGGCCGCGCTCGAGGCCGTCGTCGAGTTCCGCAACCTGCTCTTCGACCTCGCCCGCGGCGCGGTCGCCGTCGACCTCCTCCTCGAGCACCCGGTGGGGCTCGCCCTGGAGGCGATCCTCAAGGCCTTCCCGGCGCCCTTTCAGGACGAGCACCCCCACCTCACCGGCGCGCTCGACGCGAGCTTCGTCTTCCCCCGCCTCATGGCCCTCCTCGAGGGGCCGGACGCCGACGCCTTCGCCGCGAAGATCACCGAGGTCTACGGACCCGAGGCGCTGCCGATTCGCAGCGAGGCCGACGTGGACCGGCTGATCCGCCTCAAGGGGAACACGAGCTTCGACCGCTACCTGCAGCAGCTGACCCTGGCCAAGCTGGTCCTGCGCGACCGCGAGGCCCACGCGGCCGCGGCCTACCACCTGGCCAGCACGGTGTTCCAGAAGTTCAACGTCGGCAAGGTGAGGTTGAAGTTCTCTCTCTCCCGGGCGACCACCGACGCGGTCGAGTCCTTGCCCGGTGAGGCGGTGAGCCCCGAGGACGTGCTCCTCGGTCTCCACGAGGGCTTCATGCGCTACCAGCGGGAGGAGCCCCGCTTCGACTTCGTGCTCTCTCCCTCCTTCCGCAAGGAGGCGACCTTCTTCGACGCCGAGCGCTTCAGCTCCAAGCAGGAGGACTTCCTCCACCAGGTCAAGACCATCCAGGAGCTCCTGGAGAAGCACCCCTTCCTGCGGGAGAAGGTCCTCGACGTCGACACGGTCGGGGACGAGCGCCAGCACTATCGCAAGGCCCACTTCGAAGAGATGCGCCTCGGCTTTCGCAAGCTGCAGTTCTCGGGCTTCCGGATCCGCAGCCACCACGGCGAGACCTGGCGCACCCTGCGCCGCGGTGTGCAGGCCGTCGACAACGCGATGAACATCTGGCACATCGACACCCTCGAGCACGGGGTCAGCCTGGGGGTGAACCCGAACTTCTACTTCCACATGGTCTTCGAGCGGACCATGGCGCAGAACTTCCGCGGCGAGGGCGTCGACCCGGCCTCGCGAGAGGGTCAAGAGCTGGCCGAGATGAACTGGAGCCGGCAGCCAGAGATCCACACCAAGCTGCTGGCCGGGGAGCGCCTCAGCGACGAGGAGACCCAGCGCTTCGTCAAGATCAAGTTCCACACGGCCCGGGAGGTGGAGCACTACCAGCACGACGTGCTCAACCGGATGATCAACAAGGAGGTCGGTCTGGTGGCCTTGCCCTCCTCGAACATCAAGCTCACGAGCTCCTTCCCGACCTACAAGGACCACCCCTTCTCCTGGTGGGAGAAGAAGGGCGTCGCCTTGGCGGTGGGCACCGACAACTACGTCACCCTCGACACGAACTTCGTGCGCGAGATGCTGATCCTCCTCTGCACCGACATGGAGAACCTGAAGATCACCAAGCTCTTGATGGTCGTCACCGGAGAGACCCGCCGACCGGTGCTCTCCCGCCTGCTCTGGAGCATGAGGGAAGACCCAGCCTGATCCCGCGCGGCCGCGCCAGCGCTAGCGCTAGCCTCCCGCCGGGAAGAGCTGCTCCAGCTGAGGGAGCTCTGCGGGGAAGAGCTTGCCGAAGAGCGCGCGGTCGGGCCGCGGCAGGCTGCGGCCCGAGTCCAGCTCGTGGAAGCGGCCCCAGCTCTCGAGCACTTCGCTGGGCTTGCCGCCGCTGAGCATGCGGATCCGCCCTTCGAGCAGGTAGAGGTCGGGATAGGTCGGCTCGAGCTCGATCCCTCGCGCGAGGATCGTCTCGGCCTGGCGAAGGATGTCGGGGCGCCGCTCGATCTGAAACACCTGCAGGACCGTCTGGGCGACGACCACCCGGGCGTGGGCGCTGGGCGAGAGGCTCGGGATCAGGCTCACCTGCTCGCTGGGAACCCAGGCGCGCAGGCCCAGGTTGAGGCACATCATGTGGGCGAGGTGCTGCGCGATCAGCGCGCGCACGTCGAGGTCGCCCTGGCGGGCGCGGGCGCTCGCGGCGCTCATCAGGGCCGCGACCGGGTCGGCGGCTGCGCTCGCGAGCGAGAACAAGATGTGACCGCGGCCGAGGTCGGGCCGCGAGACCCGCAGCGCCGCGGCGACCTTGGCGGTGGTGCGGAGGTCCCCCTCGATGAGAGCGAGCTCGGCTTTGGCGCACTGTGCCTCGACCCCCTCTCCCTGAGCGAGGTCGCGGTAGCGGCGGAGGGCCTCGACGCGCTGCCCGCGGCGGGCGGCCAGGTCGGCCTGCAGGAGGGCGACCCTCGGCGCGGGGGCGCCCAGCTCGACGGCCTGGGCGATGAACTGCTGGGCGAGGTCGTAGAGGTCGCGTCCGACCGCGATGTCGGCGCGCAGGAGCGTGGCCTGCAGGTCGTCGGGCTCGCGGACGCTGCCGGCGAGCTCGGCGCGGACCTCCTCGTAGTTCGCGCCGGTGACGGTGAGCGTGAGCGCCTCGGCCAGGGCGCGTCCGTGCTCCTTGGGGAGCGGTTCGAGCCAGCTGGTCGCGTCGAGGGCCTTGCTGGCGAGCTGGAGCAGGCGCGCGGCGTCGTCAGGGCGCAGGTCCTGGCGGATCCGCTCGGTGATCGTCAGCGCGCGGCGCCCGCGCTCGGGGCCCAGGGCGGCGGCCAGGGCGAACTCTCGCTTGGCCCGCTCGGGCTCGCCGGCGCGCATGGCGAGCACGGAGAGGCCGAGGTGGGCGCGCAGCTCGAAGGGGCGCTCCTCGGCGACCTCGCGCAGGTCCTCCTCGGCGCCCGCCAGCCCCTGGCGGACGCGCTCCCAGCCGCGCGAGAGGAGGTAGCGGGCGCGCACGTAGCTGCGCGCCCCGCGGGTCAGCTCGAGGTAGCGGTCGCGCGCTCGCTCTTCGCGCGCCTCCGCGCCGCGCCGGAAGGCGTTGGCCTCGGCCCAGGGGACGCGGGAGTCCTGGGGACCCAGCTCGTAGGCGCGCTTCCAGTGGGCCTCGGCTTCGGCTGCCTCCCGACGGGTCAAGACCGAGGCCAGGGCCAGACAGGCCGAGAGGAAGTCGGGGTCGGTCCGACAGGCCTCGCGCGCGAAGCGCTCGGCCGACTCCAGGTGCTGCTCGCGCTCCTCCCGATTCCGGGAGCGCCAGCGGCTGGCCAGGTTCAGGTGCAGCCAGGAGCGCGCGGTCAGGCCGACCAGGCTGCCGGCGGAGGTCTGCTTGGCCAGGCGGTCCAGCTCGACGACGGTCTGCGACCAGCCCGAGCGCTGACCCATGATCGCGTAGACCCGCAGCAGCCCCGCGCGCTCGCGCGCCTCGCCGCTGAGGGAGCCTTGCTCGCGGTCGAGGTAGGCCGTGGCCTCGCGGTAGTGACCCTTGGTCACGAGGGTCCGCGCCTGGACGAGCTTGGCCCGCTCGACCCACTCGTGTCGGCCTGCCTCGAGGGCCTGGGCGCAGGCGGCCGAGATGCGCTGCTCCAGCTCGGCGAGCGAGCTGGCCGCCGCCGCCCGGTCCAGCTGCTGGCGCAGGTCGTCCTCGAGGTCGAGCGGCGTGTGCGAGGGCTCGGGTGAGGCGCTGAGGGAGGGCGCGGGGCCGGGGGAGGAGGTCGGCGGGCCGGCGGAGAGCGAGAGGCTGACTCCGTAGCCGGTCAGGCCCGCCAGCAGGAGCGCGCCGACGCCCAGGGCCAGCGGGCGCGCGAGGCCGCTGCGCTCGGCTCGCTCGGGCGCGAGGAGCGCCTCGAGGTCGAGCGCGAGGGCCTCGCAGTTCATGTGACGGTCGCCGCGGTCCTTGGCCAGGGCGCGCGCGCAGATCGCGTCGCAGGCCGCGGGGATCCCCGGCATCAGCTGGCTGGGGGGCGGGACCTCCTCGTGGGCGATCTGGTGGACGAGCTGGTGGATCGTATGCCCGGTGTGGACGCGCCGACCGGTGAGGCACTCGTAGAAGATCGCGCCCAGGGCGTAGACGTCGACGCGGTGGTCCAGGTCGCGCCGCCCGCGCGCCTGCTCGGGCGCCATGTAGGCGGGGGTCCCGATCAGCTCGCCGGTCTGGGTGAGCGAGCGCGCCAGCGAGCGGTCCTTGGCCAGGCCGAAGTCGGAGATCCGCGGGCGACCGCCGCGGTCGAGGAGCACGTTGGCGGGCTTGAGGTCGCGGTGCAGCACGCCGGCCGCGTGAACCTCGGACATGCAGAGGGCGAGCTGGTGGACGATCCGCGCCGCCTCGGGGACGGGGAGCGGGCCGTGCTTCAGCCGCTCCTTGAGCGTCTCGCCCTCGACGAGCTCCATCGCGATGTAGACCTGACCCTCGGCCTGATCCATCTCGTAGACCGAGACGAGGCCGGCGGCGTCGAGGCGCTGCGCGATCTTTCCTTCGAGGCGGAAGCGGCGCAGCTCGTCGTTGCCGAGGGTCTCTGAGTCGCGCAGGACCTTGAGCGCGACCCGCCGCTCATGACCTTCGCGCTGGGCCTCGTAGACGACGCCGAAGGCGCCCTTGCCGAGGACGCGCAGGAGGCGGTAGGGACCTAGTCGATCGGCCACGCTCCGAGTCTAGACAGGTCGGGGCGCTCGCGCCCCATCCGCCTGGGCGGAGCAGTGGCGAGCCTGCGCCCTCGTTCGCGCCTCAGATCGCCTGTGCGCGCCTTACGCCCAGTGGGGCGCGCGCGCGACGACGAGCGTTAGACTCCCTGCCCCCCATGAGCAGCACGCAGCAGGAACAGGGTCTCGACCGCCGCCTCGGCCTCTACGGCGCCACGATGGTCGGGATCTCCGCCATGCTCGGAGCGGGGATCTTCGTGCTCAGCGGCGTGGCGATGAAGCACGCCGGCCCGGCGGCGATGCTCGCCTTCGGGCTGAACGGGCTGATCACGCTGGTCACGGCCTTCTCCTTCGCCGAGCTGGCGGCGGCCTTCCCCGAGTCGGGCGGCAGCTATGTGTTCGCGCGCAAGGTGTTCCCGATCGGCGGCGCCTTCGCCGCGGGCTGGGTGCTGTGGCTGGCCTACCTCGTGGCGGCCGCCCTCTACGCGCTCGGCTTCGGCAGCTTCTTCGCCTACACGGTGCTGGTCGCGAGCACGGCCCTCGGGTCGCCCCTCACTCCGCCGACCTGGCTGGGGATGATCGTGGCCCTCGGGGCTGCGCTGCTCAACGTCGGCCTCCTGCTGCGCGGGGGAGCGGGCGCAGGCAACAGCGTGGCCCTGGGCAAGGTGATCGCCTTCGTGCTGATCCTGATCCCGGGCCTGTTCCTGGTCGCGCAGAGCCCGGCGGGGACCTTCTCGCAAAACATGGCGCCCCTCCTGCCGCACGGCTTCGGCGGGATCGCGGTCGCGATGGGCTTCACGTTCATCGCCCTGGAGGGCTTCGAGGTGATCGCGGCCGTCGCGGGCGAGGTCAAGGACCCCGCCAGCACGATCCCGCGCGCGATGTTCCTCTCGATCGGGGTCACGCTCTCGATCTACCTGTTGCTGCTCTTCGTGATGCTCACGATCGGCGGCCCCAACGACGGGACCCCGGCCTGGTCCGACCTCGGCCAGCGCGGGGACCAGGCGGTGGCGATCGCGGTCCAGCGCTACCTCGGCCCCTTCGGCGGGGTGGTGGTGATCACGGCGGGCCTGCTGGCGACCTTCTCGGCCTTGACCAGCTCGCTCTTGGCGGCCTCGCGGGTCTCCTACTCGATGGCGCGCGATCGAGCCCTGTTCCGGCCCCTCGCCCGGCTGAGCGAGACCGAGACCCCCGTGAACGCCGTCCTGCTCAGCGGCGCCCTGGTCTGCGGTCTGGTCAGCCTGACCGGCGACGTCGAGGTCGCGGGCGTGACCGCCTCGCTGATCTTCCTGCTCTCCTTCGCCCTGGCCAACGGCGCCGGCCTCCTCGTGCGCGTTCGGGCCGGCAAGGTCGGCGGCTACCAGGCGCCCCTCTACCCCCTGCTGCCCCTGATCGGCGTCACGGCCTGCGTGGCCCTGGCCGTGTTCCAGACCACGATCAAGTGGCAGGCCTCGCTGGTGGCGCTGGGCTGGCTGGTGCTGGGCGGGCTGCTCTACCACTTCCGCTTCCGGGCCAGCGCCGAGCGCGTCTCGGCGCACGCCGAGGCGGTGAACACGCAGCTGATCCGCCTGCGCGGCCGCACGCCCCTGGTGCTGGTCCCCTTGGCCAACCCTGACCGGGCAGAGGCCCTGGTGTGGCTCGGCAACGCGCTCGCGCCGCGGCGGACGGGGCGGGTGCTGGCCCTGGCGGTGGCGCGCTACGACGACGAGCAGGACGAGGCGGCCCAGGGGGTCGAGGCCTACCGGCGCAGCAGCCAAGCGCTCGAGCGGGCCGTGGCCGCGTCCTGCGAGGTCGCGCGCCCCTTCGAGGCGGTGGTGCTGCTGGCGCCGGACGTGGTCAAGGCGATCTCACGCACCGCTCGGGAGCGCGAGCCCGAGGCGGTCTTGCTCGGCATGAGCCAGCTGGACAGCGAGCACGGGACCAAGCTCCTCGAGCGCTTGCTCCAGGGGACCTCCTCGGACGTGGTGGTCGTCCACTCGCCCGTCGATTGGCGCCCCGAGCAGGTCAAGCGGATCCTGGTCCCCGTCGGCGGTGAGACCGGCCACGACCCCCTGCGAGCCCGCTTGCTCGGGATGTTCCGCCGCTATGGGCAGGACGTCGAGGTGACCTTCCTGCGCTTGCTGCGGCCCGATCAGGACCGCGCGCGGGCGACGAGCGAGCTCCATGACCTGGCGGCGGACCTCGGCTACGGCCCCGCGCAGTGCGAGCTCGAGAGCGCCGAGGACCCCGCGGGGCGCCTGATCGAGCGCTCGCGAGCGACGGATCTGCTGATCCTGGGCATGGGAGGGGGGCGGACGGGGGATCGAATCAGCCCCTTCTTGCTGCGGGTCGCGCACGACGCGGCCTGCCCGCTCATCGCGATCGGTCATCCTCAATAGACCGATTCCAAAGGGATTAGCCCGCGGCTAAACCCTACTTCGTCTTGTAGTTCGAACGGCGAGCGAACGGGAACTTGCTTCCCACCGAGTGGGAAACTTCTTCCCGTCGAACCAGAGACGAAACGCAACCATGACACGCATGACCTCCGGCACGGCCCTAAGTCACGAAACGCCGGCCTGCACCTGCTCCGACCTCAATTGGCACGACGAATGCACTAGCTGCATGTCGGAGAGACGAGGGGAGACGTTACCCGTGCACAAGTTTGAGTTCTTCGACGACCGCTTCAGCTGCCCCAACTGCCAGGCCGGGCTCCCCCACACGGAGTTCCCCCAGACCTGCGACGAGTGCGGCTTCGAGGTCGAAGTCTTCCTGACCCGTGAGGACGCCGTCGAGGCGATCCGAGTCTTCGAGGAGGACAGCGACGCGATCACCACGCCGCCCAGCCACGTGTATGGGCTCGGTTGGGTGGTCGGCCACACGCGCCTGCTGCTGATCTAAGCCGGCCCGCGGCGCAACGACCGCCGCGACCGCCGTCTCTGAGTCAGCCGCGTTTCGTATCCACACAAGTTCCCGCTTGTCATCAAGTTCCCGCTTGAACAACACGCCGCAGTGCATTTCCCCCCTTGGTGCGCTGCGGCGTCCCGCTTGGTTCACTGCCAAGGAGCGGAAGCGCCCGGGGTGAGCAACACCCGGGCCTCCTTGAACTTGCGCGCCCTTTCCGGCCTCGGGCGAAACTCAAGCTCCACGCGCGAGAGACAGAGGCGGAACACTTCGCGACGCAATGAGACGGGGGCCTTGAGGTCCTCCACCCCGAAGAGCGCACGCCCCAGCCCCAGCGCCTCCGAGACGATCAGGTCCACGTCGAGGGCCCCGTGCTGGATCTCCTGCAACGCCTCGGCCTCGGCCAACTCCCCCTGGAGCTCCTTGATCTTGACGAGCGCCGATTAGTAGGCCACGCCGTCCAAGTCGACCAGCCGGCCGACCATGCGGTCGATCTTGGCTCGCAGCTTTCGCGGCCCGGTCTTGGACTCGGTGCCGACGCTCCGCCCGCAGGCCTGAGCAGCGGCCCTCCGGACCCGATCCGCGATCCGCGCCTCCCAGGTGTCCCCGAGGGCGTCACGCATCAGGTTCAGCAGCCCGCCCTCGAGCTTTCGCGTGCTCATCTGCCAGGTTGCCGGCCCACTAGGCTCGGCGTCGCGGCATCCGTGGCGATCGCGTAGCCGATGGAGACGGCCCGCAGGGCCCCCGCCTTGACCTTGCGCCAGGCCTTCTCGCCGTCGGCGTCGTCTAGGTAGTGGACGCGCACGATCAGCTGCCCGCCTTCAACCCTCACGTCGCCCGAGCCGATCACGTCCTCGATTGACTCCCGACGGTGGCTGTCGAGGACCACGGGGTTGCGGGCGTAGCGGCTCATGTCGCAACCGCTCATGCGCAGGACCTCGCGCCCGTAGACGGTATCCACCGGGGCCTCGGTAGCGGCCACGAACTCGGCGACACGAGCCTCGGTGTCTGGCGTGCCTCGCAGGTAGGCCGATCGGTGCAGGACCTTGGTCACGAGGTCGCCCTCTTCGCTTTCGCGCCGAAGAAGAGGGCGCCCAGCCCCTCCCGCTCGACCCGCTCCAATCCGTGGCGGAGGATCACTCGCGCCAGGGCAGAGCGGCTCAGCCTGGAGCGGGCGCTGAGCTCGACGAGCTGCTGTTCTGGGGCGAGCCTGAGCGTCACGCGGGGGGCGACTTGCTGCACTTGTCCTCCTTTGGCGGACGTCTGCCCCAAGAGTTGTCGAAGCGCGCACGTTCCTCAAGGGACACGACAGTCCAGATAAGGACAACTGCCGCTCGACTCGGTGACGCGATCCGCCAGTGGCGCGCGGATCCCGGTCCGCCCCTGGTCAGGCTGATCGGTGTGGCCCGTCACGGCTCACGGGTTGGGACATTTCGCGCGGATCTACGCAGTGCGGAGCGGGGGTCTTGTCCGAGGGGCGCTTGAAGGCCGGACAAGGACCCGTTGACGCGGGAACCTGCGGTGTTTAGTTCAGGATCTGACACGAGGAGTTGGCGTGCTTGACTGGTTGCGGGGGCTGTTTGGAGGGGCGGGCAACAAGCCCCAGCAAGAGCCGCGCAGGAAGCGCATTGTCGCCCCTGCGAAGCTTGGCCCGCAGATCACGGCTTCCTGGCTCCAACTCCCAGCGCTGGCGCCTGGTGAAGTTGTTCAGGAGATCCACGGCGAAGCGAGCTACCAGCGGAACATTCTTGCCTTGCTCGACCAGGCACCCGGGTGGGCCAGCGGGAGGTGGAGTGGGCTCTACGTTACAGCGGAGCTGATACGCGAGCCGCGGAACCGGCATGACCGCAACGCCGTGCGTGTGGACGCTGGCGGCCAGACCGTGGGCTACCTCCCCAGGGGAGACGCGCCTCGCTTTCACGCTGTCTTGCGGGGGTTGCGCAAGGAGGGCCGCAGGGCGTCAGCGCGGGCCCTCGTTGTCGGCATGGGGGGCAACTACGGCGTCAAGCTCCTGCTGGCCGATTGCGATCCCACCCCAGCGACGGGCGAGGAGCCCTTCCTCCCTGGCCCGTTGAGCGTGGCGCTTGTTGAGGAGGAGAAGCACCAGCAGGCCCTCCTGGCCGCCAAGGGCGAACTGGCAGAGCTCTCAGTAGATGGAGCCGAGGTTGTGGCTTTCGGTCACGGAGAGAGGCTTGGGCGTCTGACGGACAAGATGTGCGCTAGGTATCTCGAGGTCGTCGCAGGTGTCCAAGAAGCCGGATTCCCCTGCACCGCTCGGCTAACCGTGGAGCGCGGAAAGCGTAAGTGGGAGGGATTCGTTCACATGCCGCAGCACGGAGGTCTACTGGCGTGACGCCTCGCCCGCCCCCTCACTTGCCTCCGAGCCTATGGATTCGACGCGATTGGGGTTCGCGACAAGGTCGCGAAATCCGTCCATTACGACCTTGAAGATCTGACCTGCGTCCTCCCTGATCATCCTCGCAGGCTTAACCCAAGGCCCCTCCTCGGCCGTCTTGGAGAGGTTGCCGCGCTTCTCATGCTGAAGCCCGATTGCGAACTTGCGCGCCGCCTCACGAAGAACCGAAAGAAAATCGTCTCCCTGTTGAAACAAGTCATCTGGCAGGAAGAGACGGCCTACATATAGGGCTTCACGAGCTTCCTGCTCGGCGCTCGCCAGGTTCTCATAGCGTTCTTTGCTGGGCTCTGGTCCCTGAAATGGAGAAACGCAGTGCGTTGCTGACGAATGGGCAAGCACTAGCTTTCGGAAGAGGTCCTCCACTAGTTCTAGGCGCCGTTGATGGAGGCGACCGAAGACAAGATCGGCTTTACCCTCGAGGGCCTGGAGCCGGGTCTCGTCCTGACGTAGGCGGCTCTTGAGTTCTTCGCCTCGCTTGTCCAAGTCGGCCTTGGCGTTGGCGAGTTCGAGGTCAGCAGCCTTCTTCAACTCTGCCTTGTGCTGCTCAAGATCCCTGCCCAGGGCCTGCTTGTGATCCTCAAGGTCCTTGGCCAGTCGGTGCGTGACGAGCAGCCTGGCGAGGAACCCGAGGGACGCGATAGCGCCGACGGAGGTCCCGAAGGCGGTGAGTAGAGTCTGCATGAGGTCGCTCATGCTGGAACATCACCACACGGCAGCGACAGCCAGTGCGTCAGGGCGTATGCGACTGTGGGGGCACAGGGTGGGGGGCAATTGCCAACGCCGCTTTCGTCTCTCTTCAAGAGGGACCCGCAATCCTTCTCGCCACCCCAATGCCGGGGCGGCACGGAATCAAAAGGTAAAGGCAATTGCCCTGACGGCCAAGCCAGGAACCATGTCCACCGCCCGGTGCGCCGCCCCCTTGTAGGCCTCCTTCAGCACATTGAGTGGCGGCTGGGGAGAGTGCGAGATTACTCCGGGATGTGGGAATTGGGGCGCTGTGCCTTCCGCCGCTTTGTAGGCGGCCAGTAGACCAGCGACCTTGGGGAAGCAAACGGAGGGGAAATCTACTGCCACAGCCTCTTGAGTGAACCGCCTTAGTCTGACTAGGCCAGACACGCTGCCCAGGCCGAGTTGATCAAGAACCTGCTTCTGGTCTTCCCTTAGGCCATCGAAGAATCGATCTAGCGCCTCCCTGACCTGCTTGTTCGCCAGAATCGGACTCTTCATTGCAGCTGGAACCGCGCCACTCAGTGCCTTTTTCAGTCCAGCAGGTGAGCTCGCCAACGAGTCGATGGCATGGAGATACCATGCTCGTTTCTCATCGTTGTTGAGCGAAATTCTCCACCCTTGCGAAGCGTGCGAAAACGTCGCCTGGACCCCTCTCGCAGAGAGCATTTCCACGAGGACTGCTTGCTTTTCCGGAGGAAAGAACGCTGCCAGTTTCCTGAGTTTTTGAAGCTTCTCCGGCCTTGCAATCGCGAACAGACCTTCCCAGTCGCTATCCGCAACAAGCTTCCGAAACCGTTCGTCCACGCCAATAGCTCGTGATTCTAGTGCTGGCCTCTAGTGCTGGCCTACCAGTACTCGAGGATCAGATAAGAGTTGAAGTTGTGATCCAGCCCGCCAACGCTCAGGTTCAACATTCCCCCGTCTTTCCTACGGCTATCCACGTTCTTCACTCTTGGGTATGCGAACAGCCCGCCCTTGACGCAAATGACGAATCGTGCGGAGAAGATCGCACCAATAGGAAAGGGGAAGTTCTTGTAGTGGAAGTAGTAGCTATTGCTTCCTGTGGCCATCCTCGGGGTCTTGGCTTGCACGATCACCCGGCCATACCCTCTCCCGTCTTCGTCAATATTCCCATACCCCCTGATGGGTCCGACCATGTCCAACACAACATTCTGCGGCGGACCTCGATATCCCGCTTGCCGGAGCACGTTGGGATCCAGGCCCTCGAAGTCCTCGCGGCCAAACTCCAGCGGGGCCGGAGCGTCGCCTGCTTACCTTTGATCCGCCATGCGGCCTCCTCTTGGAAGAGGAAGAGGCTACTAGCTTGAGCATTGAGCGCCATCATCAGTCATGATGACATGGACGGCCTGGTCTTCGGTGGCATGGGCCTGACGGAGCATCATTGGCTCGAGCACGAGCACCGAGGCGGGCTACTTGCTCACGCTCTCCCACACGATCGCGACGCCGACCACGGCGAAGAAGATCGCCAAGACGAGCAGCTTGACGCGCATGCGGTCAAACGTGCCCTCATGCTCACCAAGGCTTCCCGTGCCAGAGGGCAAGGGGCGCCACATGACGCACGCGCCGGCAATGCCGGACACGGTCATGAACATGCCCAGCAGAAGGCCCTCTCGGTCCACTTAGGCGTCCCGCTTGTTCCTCAGGTTGGCGAAGGCAACGAACACCTCGCCGAGCTTCCTCAGGTCCTCGGTGCCGAGCCGCTGCACCGTCACGCGGCAGAGCTCCTCGGGGTCCTCGATCGCCAGCGCGGCGAGCAGCTCCCCGGCTTCGTTCAGGTGCTCGACCGTCGTAGCCGCGACCAGCTTGGCTTGGCGAGTTCGGCCAGGGTCGGGACGCTGGCGGGGCATGGAGGAATGGTAGACCCAGGGCTTGCCCACGCTCTACGTGCCGTCCGTCTCCCTCGCTGTTGCCCTTCCCCGCGCCCAGCGACCGAATGCAAAGGAGAAGCGTCGAGGTGGCGAGTTACCCCAAGGATTTTGTAATCTCGGATCGACAAACAACCGCAGGAGAATACGTGACAACTTGGACTCCAGTAAACCCAGTCAGAGCCAACAACCTCGAGCAAGTGCTGATCATGAGGACACCCGTGAACGGGGAAGGTTGGGTCGTTCACGAGTCGAAGGCGGAGAGCACTGGGCTGTTCGTCCCTGATCCTCGACATGACTGGCAGCCTCCCAGGGACAAAGACCTCGAACTCGAGTGGGAAGTGCTTAATCACGCCGCAGGAGAGGGGGCGCACGGATTCCCAATCTCCCGAGCAGCCATTCGTGGCAAGAAGGTGTTCCTGGGTTGGCTGGTCAAGCAAACCGGAGAGAAGGACCGCCTTATCTATGTGCCTGACCCAAGAGAGCAGTGGAAGCCCAGGGGAAACACGGTGACCTGGGAGAAGGTGAACGCCTCTGGCTCGTATACGCCAGTCCTGGCGATTGCCAAGCTCGACTGCCTGGGCTTCCTCGCCCGAGAGAACGTGCTGCCCCTCAAGTTCAATGACGCGTTCTTTGTTCCTGATCAGACCGGAAACTGGAACCCTGTGTAGGCGGAACCGGGGCTAAGCCCGGGAGGAGGCCGCATCATGCCGCGTCAAGCCCCCTCGCTCGCCTAGTTGCCATGATCGCGGGCGCGACCTGCTCGGCCTGCACGACCTTGCCCAGCCCCGCAACTTGGAGCCAATCGGGCATCAACGCGAAGGCTAGGGCGGCCTCGACCGCTCGCGCCCTCGCCTCGGGGGTCTCCGCTCGGCGGGCGAGGAGCACCATTTGGTCGCTGAGCAGCGGCGGCGGTTCCCCTTCGGACCGCTCGTGCCCGTCGTCGTTCATCTCCTCCGCCAGCTCCATGAGCACCTCCAGGGAGTGAGGCTTGGGGCACCTCTCCCCGCGCTTCCACTTCCGAACGGTCCCGGGCTCGACTCCAACCCGGTCAGCAACCGCCTTCGTCCCGCCGTAGTGCGCGACCACCTTCTCGGTGAGCACCATCGGGTCGGGGCCGTTGCGGCGGGGCCCGTTGTCGTCGCTCGACTTAGAGGCGGTCCGGGGGGGCTCTATAGAGTTCTTATAGAGGGTGCCCGGACCGCCCTGCCCGGTCACGTTCGCGACGCTCGGGACCGTCCGCCCGCCCTTCCAGTCCTCCGCGGCGGAGCCCCGCGCCTCGCTCACTCCCGCCTCGCCGTTGACGGCCTCGACCGCGAGTGAACGGGCGTCCTCGCCCATGGCCCAGCGACCCCACCACTCGCTGCGGTCGAGCCGCTCCCGCCAGTGGGGGAGGGGCTCGCGCTCCTCGGTCAGCTCGTGCGTGCTTTGCCACGGCTGCCCCAGGACGAGCACGGGGCACGTCCACGCCCACCGCTTGAAGCGGCCGAGGGCCTGCTCTTGCTGGGCCTCGACCATGCTTCTGTTCGGGTCCTCCAGGGCCTCGCTGCCTTGGACCAGCACGCGCACGCCGCCCTTGCTGCTCCAGTTCGCCTTCGCGGTCGCGTCCTCGAACGACGCCCCGCGGAGCAGAGCGCGGGCGCACAGGTCCCCCGGGCTCACGTAGGGCGTCCCCAGGACGAGCCCTACGTCGGCCCAGCCCTCCAGCGCGTTGCTCCCTGCGACCGCTCCGAAGTGCAGCGCGAGGACCTTGGCCCCGAGCTCAACCCGAAGCCACTCAACCCAGGACGGCTTCCAGTCCTTGAAGGTCACCAGTCCCACGCACACCGTCCCGTCTTCCCTGCGGGCCGCCTCGACCGTCGCGCGCACGAGCTGGCGGTCAGCGGCGAGCTTGGCGGGGTCCTCCCAGCGCTTGCGGCCGAAGGCGCCGGAGCCTGAGACCACCCTCGCCCGCAAGGTGGCAGGCGCCTTGCCGCTCCAGCGAGCAGGGATCGGCTTGTGGCCCGTGGCGACCTCGAGGACGACCGGGTCTCCCGTCGCGTCGAGGGCCACGGTGGGCAGGTCAGGCAGGCGGCGCACCAGCGGGAGCACGATCGCGAGCTTGCTGTTCGCGTAGGCCTTCGGCGTCACGAAGGCCTCGCCCCTCTCCAGCCAGGCGGCACCGAGCGCCCGGTAGAAGGGCAAGAGGTTGCGCGCACCCGACCGGGCACCCACCCGCTCCAGCGGGACCTCTAGGGCGTCGAGGGCGTCGAGGAAGCGCGCGAGGTCGAGGCCCTCCGTAGGGTGGATCTGGTCCGCCATGCGGTGTTCGTGCTGGGTGGCGAACTCCCCACCCCAGCGCGCGAGCACCCCGGCCAACGTCTCGTTGACCCGCTCCAGCCCCTCCAGCCCGTAGCTTGCCCTCTGCGCGAGGTCGAACTCCTCGACCTCGAGCCGCTGATACGCGGCGGCGGCGAGCTGCTCGAAGCGGTCGAGCATGGCCCAGGTCGCCCCGGTCCCGTCGATCAGGGAGGAAGTGGGGTCCTCGTCGAGGACGAGAGCGTCTCTCCCTTCCGTGGCGCTGCCCCCGTCGCGGATCGTGGCGTGCACGGTGACCAGAATGTCCGCTTCCGCCTGAACCTGCCGGCGCCGCTTCCAGTAGGAGCAGGGGTGCTCGGCGTCGCGCCCGAAGCGAGGGCACCCGCCAAAGGCAGCGCTCACGGGGTTCCAGCCCTTCTCGGCCTCCGAGCGGTAGACCCGCTCCCGCTCCTGCCCCTCCCTGTCAGGCAGCGGGCAGGTGAACGGCTCCAGCTTGGCGAACACGGCGCCGCCCTGGGGCTTCACCTGCTCCCAGGCCCTCCACTCGCGAGCGCCCGCCTCGGCGAGCTTGCCTACCAGCTCCTCGTCGGCGTGCTGAGGGTTCGCGCTCGCGATCGCCAAGCGCTTGCCCTCCCTCGCCGCTCGCACGACCTCCCTGACCGTCCGAGTCGTCTTGCCCTCCCCGGTCGGCGTCGTGACCTGCACGAGCCTCGCCTCGCCGCGGAGCACGGCCGGCACGAGCTGCTCCTCGTCGCCAACAACATCAGCGTCATGCCCACCCGGCCCAGGGCCCACAGGGGGCCCACCGGGCGGGGGAGGCGTCCAGCGGAGGCAATCGGCGAGCGGGTCGAGGGGCAGGTCGCCCGCCAGGAAGCGCTCCCCGTCGTCGGGGTGGTCCCCGGCCTCGAGCGCGAGCCGGGGGCGAAAGAGCTCGGCCCCTTCCAGCTCCCACGCGAGCTTGGCGGCGTAGCCCCGCCCCTTGTCGCCCCTCTTCAGCTTGGGGCAGGGATCCAGCCCGTCAGGGTCGGTCCGGATCGCCACGCGCGACACGCCCAGCGCGGCGAGGCGAGCACCGAGGGCCTGAGCGGTGCCGCTCACGACGCCGAACACAGGCAGGTCGGGGCGACGGACCGACCACACAAGCCAGTCTCCGCCCCCCTCGGCCACGATCACGAACCCACCGACGCCCGGGGCGGCGTGACCCGCGAGTAGGTCGAGCGCCAGAGGGTTGGCGAAGATCACCTTCCCCCGGGCCCCGCTCGGCGCCATGCTCTTCAGCGAGCCCACAGGGCCGCCCCGCCCTTGAAGGGAGGCGAGCCCCCCCTCCAGGCTCCACATCGGGAGGAGCACCCCGTATGGCCGGAGAGGGCCTAGCCGATCCGGTCGAAGGTCAGCGCCAGCACGCGAGCGCACGAGCCCCAGCTCGCGGACGCGGGCGGGGTCGAGGCCTCGCGAGCGGACCCAGCCCGCGGCGCGATCGTCCAGCGCCGGGGCCGAATCCCACGCCCGCCTGCTCTGGCGCCCCAGCTCGGCGACCTTGCGGGCCGTCTCCGCTCGGTCTCTGGCTCGCCGTTCCTCCCGCCCGCGAGCGAGCTCGCGAGCGCGCTCCTCCTGCCGGCGTCGGTGAGCAGGATCCCTGGGCCCGTCCCCGAGCAGGCCCTCGCGCCGGAGAACCTCACCAGGTCGGAGCCCCGAGATATGACTCTCCCAGCTGAGAGGGTCTCCCGAACACTCGCAGCAGCGGCACCAGGCCCCGGCGCCCTTGGGGTCCTCAGGCCACACTCGGAGCCGGTCTCGGCCACCGCAGAGCGGGCAGGGTCGGCCCACTCCCCGCCGCGAGTCGAGCCGGCCTTTCGCAGCTCGACCCCGGCCGCCTCGAGCACCGCCACGATTCCGCGGGCGTTGAAGCGCTCCTTGGCGACGTGGAAGTCGGAGCAGATCACGCGAGCCCCGCCAGCGAGGACAGCGCGGAGAGCGACCCGAGTGAGGGCAACTCCCCGCGCGCTCGCGGCGGGGCTTGCGCCAGGTCCCTCGCGGTTAGGCGAAGCCCTTGGCAGTGGTCAAAGCGGCGTCCCGCTGTACGGGTAGCTCAATGGAGGGGCAGCTCAATGGATTGGCAGGTCGCGAGATCAGCCAGTCGCCCGCTCAGCCGCCCGGTTCGGGCGGGATCAGGCCGTAGCGCTCGGGCTCTCCCTTCAGCCGCTGGACCTCGATCCGGCGCCGCTCCTCCCCGAGCGAGACCGTGACCCAGAGTCGCTCCCAGCGCTTGGTGACCTGGCTGAAGAAGCTGCGGTGCACGGTCTCGTGCAGGTGGGGCGGCCAGGAGACCTCGACCGATGTCGGCGGGTCGTAGGCCAGCCGACCCCAGGCGGACTCGGTCTGCCACCAGGTGCGGGCGGCTGCCTCTTCGACGCTGGGGTCCAGAACCTCCTGGAAGGCGCCCAGGTCGGCGGAGCGCACGGCGCTCAGGGCCGAGTAGATCGCGGCGGCCGCGGCGCGTTGGCTGGGGACCCGCCGGCGGGCGTTGGCGAGGATCTCGTTCCGGCTCCCCTGCTCGAGCCCTTCGAGGCGGCTGTTGACGGGAATGAACCAGATCACGTTGGCGCGTTCGCTGATATCGACCGCCAGCTCGGCGCCCTTGTCGCTGGGCCGGACGGCGACCTCGTATTCGCGGTCGAGGGGGATGTAGAGCCCCGCGGTCAAGATCGCGATCAGGAAGGTGCCGAAGCCGCGCAGGTCCTTCTCGATCTCGATCTCGCTGAAGCCCGCCTCGTCGGGGCGGGGGAACTCGTGGCCTTGGTGGTTGGCGTCGAGCCACATCTGCACGCCGGCCCGCATGTCGTCGGGCGAGACGTCGGGGTAGCTCTGCCAGCTGCGGCAGCCGCCGAGGGCGAGCAGGGCGCAGAGGGCCAAAGTCAGGGAGGGGGGCGGGCGGGTCGACCGAATCACGGCCGAGAGTCTAGCTCAGTCGCCTGCCGGGAAGACCAGGTCGGCCAGGACCGGGCAGTGGTCCGAGAGGCGCAGCGGGAGCACGACCTCGCGTCGGTGCGCCAGGCCGCGCGCCAGCACGTAGTCGATCCGGCGCGAGGGGCGGCCCGAGGGGAAGGTCCCGCCGACCTCGGCGGGGGTCGCGAGCCCGTGCTCCTCGGCGAAGG
>CALDQK010000344.1 GCA_937911525.1 uncultured bacterium | reverse complement strand
GGGCCTCTCCCGCTGGCCCGACTTCTTCAACGCGCCCGCGCCCCGCGACTTCGCGCAGCGCCTCGAGCGAACCCTCGCCCTCCCCTACGTGGCGATCTATGAGCAGCACGACGACCAGCTCCAGATCGTGGTGGTCGACGTCCCAGGCGAGCGGATCCTGGCGCGAGCGCAGGTGCGCCGCGAGGGCGTCGTGTGGAGGCGAGTGGCCGAGGCCCTCGCCGCGCGGGAGGACCTGCGCGAGCGCGGCTGGTCGATCGAGCTGGTGACTCCTTGAGCGCCGGGGAGCAGAGCGGGCCCGGGGAGCAGAGCGGGCCCGGGAAGCAGAGCTCGTCCGCGGAGCACGCCACCCTCCGCTGCCCGAGCTGCGGCGGCCCCCTGCCCGTCGACGAGGCCCAGGCGGGCCGGATCGAGTGCGGCTACTGCGGGTCGAGCGTCGAGGTCGCCGAGCTGACCGCGGTCGCCACCCAGGCCGCGCCCCCCGAGCGCAGCGTCGACCGCCTGCGCGAGCGCTACGGCTCGCCCGCCGTGCTGATCCCCCTGCTCGGGGTGGCGTGCGCCTCCGGCGCCGGCCTGATCAAGGTCGCCTTCGTGTTCCGCTACGGGCTCGACCAGCTCCAGGCGACGCTCCTGATCGCCGGCCTGGTGGCGCTCGGCCTGGGCGCGCTGCTCTGCGCCGCGATCGGCCAGAAGGTGTTCGGGCTCCTGAGCCTCGGCGCAGCCGGCGCGGCCCTCGTGGCCAAGCCCTGGGTCGCCGCCCCCGTCTACCCCGAGCAGCGGGTGTGCGCGCCCATGCACGGCATCTCCTTCGACCTGGCCTGCATGGGCGCCGTCGCGCTGGCGCTGACCGGGGCGATCGCGCTCTCGCTGCGCCGGGCGGACCTCCGCCCCTGCCGCCCGCGCTGGTTCCTGCTCCTGGCCTGGCTGCTCGGCCTGGGCGCTTCGCTCGCTTATCACCTCCAGCCGACCCGGATCGAGTGGGCGCGAGCCAACGCAGCCGAGGTGCGCGAGGTCCAGACCCGGATCCAGCGTGCGCTCACGAGCCCGCTCCAGCCCCTGGACGAGCTGCTGCCTCCGCCGCTCTACGTCGAGGGCGAGCCCGAGCGCTCGACCCTGGCGCTCCTGCCCCGCCAGGAGCTGGACCAGACCCCGCGCGAGGAGCTGCCCGCCGTCCTGACCTACTACCGCACCCGCTCCCCCGATCACGCCTTCCTGTTCGGGCTCGTCGCCCTGAAGGCCCCGATCCCCGACGTGTTCCACCAGCCCGCGCCCGCGGAGTGGCTCGTCGCTGCCGATCACACCCTCGGCGCGCCCTACGTAGCGGTCTTCGAGCTCTGGGTCGACGAGGTGCGGGTCCACGTCGTGGACACGCGCCGGGGTCAGCTGATCGCTCGGGTCGAGGGCCCCTGCGCAGGAGACGAGCCCTGGCGGGTCGAGCTGGAGGCGGAGCGCGCCCTCGCCGCCGCGAAGTCCACCGCCGCCTGGGTGGTCCTTCGCAAATAGCCTCCCTCCGGCGCCGCTCGCGACGCGTATGCTCTCGACCCCTCGAACCGCCCCTGAGCGAGTGACCCGACCATGAACGATCCGCGGAAGACCCTCGCAGCCCAGCTGCTCCTGGCCTCGGCGCTGGCGGGGCTCTCGGCTTGCGCGTCGCAGCCCGACCCCGAGCCGGCTCCCTCCGACGAGGGACGACGCGCGCCGGCTCCTCGAGCTGCGCCCTCGCCGGCCGCGAAGGAGCCCGCGCCGGCGCCTCCGGCCAAGAAGCGCGAGCCGGAGCCGGTCGCGGTCCTGATCCAGACCGACCCCTCGCTGACCGTCGCCGGCTCCGACACGCCGCGGGCGGCGGTCTACGCGAACGGGCTGGTGATCGGGGTCCGCGTCGAGAAGGGCCGAGAGCCGATCTACGTGAGCGGACAGCTCTCGCAGGCGTCCCTCGCGCAGCTGAAGCGCGACCTGGCAGAGCTGGGCGACCCCGCCAGCTGGAAGCCGCGCTACGACGTCGCGCCCGGCGTCCCGGGCCAGCCCGAGACCAAGCTCTACCTGCGCCTGGGCGAGCGGACCCACGCGACCAGGATCTACGGCTTCCCGAGCCAAGGCCGATCTCGCCCCTCCAAGCGGGCCGACGCCGTGCCGCCCGGAGCGCTAGAGGTCTACCGCTACCTGTGCAGCCTCGGCCTCGAGGACGCCCAGCCCTACGTCCCCAAGCTGCTCGAGGTCATGGTGTGGTCGGAGCCCGGCGTCGACTACTCCCAGGCGCCCGCCTGGCCCCTGGGCTGGGCGGCCTTCGACTCGCCCCGCACGATCCGTCGCAGCGAGACCTCCTATTCGATCTTCCTCGCGGGGAGCCGGCTCGAGGACCTGCGCGCCTTCCTCGAGCGAGGCCAAGGCCAGGCCCGGATCGAGGATCGAGGCTGGTGGGTCGACTTCCGCTTCGCGTTCCCCAGCTATCGGGTCTACGAGGAGGCCTTCGCGCGCTGAGCTACTCGCGGTGCCGGCACTCGCAGGGCACCGAGCTGCAGCGCGGGCAGCCCTTGCCGTATTTCTGGGCGGCCTGAGCCAGCTCCACGCCCTCGATCGAGGCCAGGGTCACCAGCCAGGCGAACACGTCGGCGAACTCCTCTTCGAGGTTGGCCCGGTCGTCGCCGCGCAGCGCCCGCGCCAGCTCGCCGACCTCCTCGACCAGCCACGCGTAGGTGCTCCACTTGCCCCGCTCCTGATCGCGGTCGAAGTAGATCGCCTCGATCTGGCGCTGGAACTCGCGCACGCCCAGCTGCTCGGCGCCGCGCAGCTCGTTGCTCCGCTGGCTCACGCCGCGTGCTCCTGCCAGGGGCGGAGGAGCTCCTCCAGCCGGGGGAAGGCGCCCGCCTCGATCCCAAAGAGCTGCTGGAACTTCTTGAAGAGCGGGACCCGCGCGATCAGGCCCTCGCCCGGGAGGGCGTAGAGGACCCAGCTCGCGATCCGCAGCGCGTCGATCGGGGCGTCGCTCCACTCGCGCTCGCTCTGGCCGAGCTGCTCCTCGAGCCAGGCGACCTGCTCGCGGAAGCGCGCCGGGCTCGCGGGGTCCATGGCCTCGCGGACGTTGATCGCGAAGAAGAAGACGTCCAGCCAGGAGGGGACGATCCGCTTGTCGAAGCTGCGCTGCCAGGCCTCGCAGGCCTTGCGCCCGTCCTTGTCGGCCGGGATCAGGCGCGGCGCGTCCCGGTAGTTGGCGTCGAGGTATTGGAGGATCGCCTCGCTGTCGTTGAGCACGATCCCCTTGTCGGCGATCACCGGGGTCAACTCCTGACCCGAGACCTCGAGCACGGACGCGCGGTCGGCCGGGTCGACCTGGGTCGCCTCGAAGGGCACCCCCTTGAACCTGAGCGCGAGGTGCACCTTGAGGTTGTTGGGCGAAGGGGCCAACTCGTAGAAGGTCAGCATGGGTTCGGTCCTCCAGGGTGGGCGCCGACCCTAACCCTCTCGCCGAGCGGCGGGGCGGCTTGGGTCGCGCGCGTGACCCATTCCCTGAGCTTGCAGGGCCTTGGGTCGGCGGCGGCGCGAGCCTCCCGCCCCCTCCCCCACAGCCCCGATCGGGCACGGGCAGGGGCGCGAGGCTTCGTTGTGGGGTACAACCGGCCCCTTATGGACCGCGCCGAGATCGACGCTACCTTGCTCCGCTTGCTCGCCGAGGCGAGCGGGCGTGACCCCGCCGCCACCGACCTCGGCGCCAGCTTCGAAGAGCTGGGGCTCGACTCGGTCGCGCGGGTCGAGCTGCTCGCGCAGCTCGAGGACACCTTCGGCGTGCACGTGCCCCAAGAGGACGCCATGCACCTCAACACCGGGCGCGAAGTGGCCCGCTACCTGCGACGGCAGGTCTCATGACCGCTTCGCTGGCCGACGCGCTGGGCTCCCTCGTCTCGCCCGTCGAGGAGGCCTTGTTCGGCGCCGCCGCCGCGCGCGGGCCCCGCGGGCTCCTGCTCTACGGCGAGGACCCCCGCGAGGCGCCCCGGCGGGTCGGCTACGACGAGCTGCTGCGCCGCGCGCGCGGCGCAGCTTGCGGGCTCGACCGGCTCGGGCCGGGGGCCCCCTTCCTCGTCCTGGCGACCTCCGAGCTGGGGCCGATCAGCGCGATCCTGGGCGGGATCCTGCGCGGGGCCGCGCCGGTCCCGACCACGCCGCCCGCCGGCCTGGGCGGGCTGGTCGGCTGG
>CALDQK010000343.1 GCA_937911525.1 uncultured bacterium | reverse complement strand
GCCTGGCCAAGCTGCAGCAGCTGCTCGAGGCCCTGGGCCGCGCTCCCCTCGATCCGATCGAGGTCGACGAGTGGCTGGCCAAGCTCATCGACTCGCTCCCCTGCGACCGGCGCATGCTCCGCGGCCGGGTCTACCTCCAGCTCGGGCGGCTGCTCGAGCCGCGCCAGGCGATCGAGCTGGCCGAGGCCTTCTGGGAGAGCGCGCTGGAGCGCGGGAGCTACGGCGACGACCTGTTCTTCCTGCACGACCTGCTGACCCGCCTCGCCAGGGAACACGTCGCCGCCCGCCGCGCGCTGGACGCGCTCTACGAGCGCCTCGGGACGCCGCCCGCGGACCTCCTGACCTGGCTCGAGGTCCCCGCGGGCGAGTTCGTGATGGGCGACCTGGCCGAGAGCGGCGGCTTCCCCTGGGAGCGCCCGCGCCACCGCGTCCGCTTCGAGCGCGGCTGGCAGGCCGCGCAGACGCCGGTGACCCGCGCGCAGTACGCGCTCTTCGACCCCGCGGCCTGCCCGCCCGAGGAGGGCGACCCCGAGTGGGGCGCGCGCCCCATCGAGGGCCTGAGCTGGTACGCCTGCGTGGCCTTCTGCCGCTGGCTCAGCCACCACGCCAGCCCCGAGCACGTGATCCGGCTGCCGCGCGAGGCCGAGTGGGAATACATGGCCCGCGCCGGGACCCAGACCCGCTACTGGAGCGGCGACGAGGAGGCCGACCTCGACCGGGTCGGCTGGTATCGCGTCAACGCCGCAGGCCGCACGCACCCGGTCGGGCTCAAGCCCGCCAATCCGTGGGGGCTGCTCGACGTGCACGGCAACGTGTGGGAGTGGACTCAGGACTGGTATGGGCCCTACCCCGAGCAGGACCAGCAGGACCCCCGCGGCGCGAGCTCTGGCACCTGCCGCGTGCTGCGCGGCGGCTGCTTCCTGTGGGACGCGCCCTGGGCCCGCTCGAGCCACCGCTCGTGGCTGCCGGCTCACTCGCGGGTCGAGAACATCGGCTTCCGCCCCCTCCGCTGTCCCGCAGCAACGAACTAATCGTGCACGCGCCCGTGCCCGTGCCCGACGCACCGGAGCCCGGACCGGGAGACGGCGCCGGGGCCGGGGGACGGCGCCGGGGGACGGCGCCGGCGCCGGGGGACGGCGCCGGCGCCGGGGCCGGGGCCGGGGCCGGGGCCGGGGCCGGGGTAGGGGCTGGCTACTCCAAGCCGTTGGCTACTAGCCAAGCGCGGAAGCGCTCGCTCTCGTAGCCAGCCAGGTCCCGCAGCATGCCCCTCGCGACCCCGAGAGAGAGACCGCGCCCCAAGACCCGAGTGAGCTCGTGGCTCAAGTCGTCGTCGACGACGACTCCGTTGAGGTCGGGCGCGTTCACGAGCTCCATGAAGGAGCAGCCCAGGCCCAGCAGCGGGAAGAAGTCGCGAGGGCTACGCGCGAGACAGCTCGCCTCCCCGTCTCCCGAGAGGTAGACGACCTGCGGACTCCCCCGCGTAAACCATGCGCAAGCCACCCCGCCGGTGTCCTCGCTGAGGATCACCCGCAGCCGCGCACGCGCGGCGGGGTCGAGGCGCTCGGGGAGTTCGGGCTCGGAGTGGTGCCCGTCCCGCCACGGTCGAAAGAAGGTGATCTCGCGGTCTTCGCCCTCGATCCAGTCCAGCAAGCCGGCTCCCTCGAGCGCGAGCAGGAGCTCGTCGAGAGCCGCGAAGGGGCTCAGGCGCTCGGGCGGGCCGAGGTGCGCCAGCTGCCGACGTCCATCAGCGAAGTCGACCTCGATCTTGCGCCCCCGCACGGCCACCACGCGACCCGGGCCGAAGCGCGGGTGCTCGAGCTCCTCGCCCGCGCTGAAGGAGGCTCCTGGACGGTAGACCCGGCGGGGCGCCACCAGCCCGGCGAGGAGCCAATCTGCCAGCCCCTCCCGGAGCGAGCGACGCAGCTCCTCGGCCGCCGCCTCGGTGTCTCGCTGCTGGGCGACCAGTCCGCTCGCGATTCCCGCGGGGATCTGCATGACCGCCCAGGGCTTGGTCGACGCCAGGTCCTCCAGCGCGTCACGCGACGACGCGCCGAGCAGGAGTTCCACGCTGCGGCGCGCGATCGGCGTCCGGTCGTCGGGCGGACAGCGGTCCGCGAACCCGAGCACCCACTGGTAGATCCGCGCCGCGGCCCCGCTGCCCTCCTCGCGCGGGACCCGCGGTCCCGGCGCCAGCTCCGCCAAGGCAGCGAGTGCTGGATCGTGGCCCAGGTAGGCCAGCAGCTCCAGCCGCTCGCGCGGCAGCTTGTCCGCACGCGCCAGCGCCAGCACGAAGGCGGCGCCGTCTTCGACAGCGCCGGTCTCGCGCCAGGTCCGCTCCAGATCGCGCAGTCGCGCGTCGCTCATGGGATCACCTGCGTCGACCCTAGCAGCACCCAACGCGTGGGGCTGGCGCGCGGCCCCGACCTGGCCGAACCTGGCGCGGTGGCGATCCAAGAGCTGAGCGTCAAGCACGGCTTCGACCTGCGCGAAGCCGACCCGAGCCTGGTCCACGTGGACGTGCGCCCGGCCGCAGCCTTCGCGGCCGGGCGGCCGCGCGGGTCCCGCAGCGTTCCCCTCCAGGCCGGCGACCCCGCCGGCTTCGTGGCCGCCGTGCGCGGGCTGAGCGCGCCCGAGCGGCGGCTGATCGTGAGCGGGAGCGGCCAGGGCGAGGCCCGCCGCGCCTGCGAGGCGCTCTCGGCGGCTGGCTACGCGCACCTCGTGCTGCTGGTCGGCGGCCTCGAGGGCAGCCCCGACCAGCCCGGCTGGCGCGCCTTCGGGCTGCCGCTGGACGCGGGCGAGGTCGCCGGGTGAGCCTGCGCCGACGCCAGCTCGCGGCCTTCGCGGCCGGCCTGGCCCTGGCCGGCCTGGCCGCCCTGCCCTTCCTCTTCCCCGCGCAGGCCTTCGCCCTCTGGTGCCGGCTGCGCTACGGGGGCGAGCCCTCGGCGGGCGGTCTGGTGCTGCGGGTCAGCCCCGCCCCGCCAGGCACGGCGGGGGAGGGCCCGGGCCCGTGGCTCTTGCTCGAGCTGGAGAACCTGGGCGGGACGCCGACCACGCTGACCCAGCCCGAGCCCCTCGGTGAGGAGTGGAGCTTCCGCGTCCGCGACCCCCAGGGGCGCGAGATCACGCCCCGGCCCCTGGATCCGGGGCGGATCGGGACCTCGCGGCCGCTGCAGCAGCTGCGGGTCCCGGCGCGCGGGCGGCTCGGCCTCGTCGCGGACCTCTCGCGCTGGGTCGAGCTCCCGGGGCCGGGGCGCTACCTGGTGCAGGCCCGCCGCGCCGACCTGCGCGACGGGCACGGGCTGCGCTCCCTGCCGGCCTGGATCGAAGCCCGCTGAGAGCTCGCCGCGGCGCTGCGGTGAGAGGTGCCAGGCGCGCCGCCTCCACGCAGCCACCTGGCTCTGCTAGAGTCCTGAGCGCCGAGGGAGCGTATGGCCCTGCCCGAAAAAATCGGGGTGATCACCGACCTGCACGCCAACTTCGAGGCGCTCAAGGTCACCCTCAACTGGCTGCACCAGCATGGGGTCGAGCAGATCATCTGCCTCGGCGACATCATTGGCTACAACGCCAACCCGGTCGAGGTGGCCTACCTGACCTGGAACCGGGTCACCTTCTCGCTCAAGGGCAACCACGAGCGCTACGTGCTCGGCCAGGAGGCCAAGGGCGTCGCCGACGAGAAGCTCGAGGTGATCCACTGGACGCGGGACCAGCTGAGCACTCAGTACCGCGACTGGCTGGCCAGCCTGCCCGACTACCACCTCTACGAGGGCACCTTCCTGCTCGCCCACGGCTCGCCGCGCGACCCCGACGAGTACATCTACAAGAAGGACGTCGTGAAGGGCTCGCTCCACCACATGGAGCAGTACTACAAGGGCGTCCCGATCTGCTTCTTCGGGCACAGCCACCTGCCGATGCTGATCAGCCGCAAGCGCCTCGAGACGCGCTTCAGCGAGACGCGGACCGTCGACCTCGACCGCAACGAGGTCTACCTGATCAACCCGGGCAGCGTGGGTCAGCCCCGCGACGGGGTCCCCAAGGCCGCCTTCGGCGTGCTGGACCTCAAGCGCTGGCGCTTCACCTGGGTGCGCCTGGACTACGACTTCGAGACCACGGGTCAACGGATCCGCGACGCCGGCCTCGACGCAGGCATGGCCACGCGCCTGACCCGAGGCAAGTGAGGACCTGATGGCGGACACGCCCCCCACCACCGACGCCGGCGCAGGCCAAGCGAGCTCCCCCGCCGGCGAGGCGGCCGGCCCCTCGGACGCTGGGCCCTCGGACGCCGGGACCGTCACCGACAGCGGGCCCGTCGACGAGGACCTGCTCGCGGCGGTGCGGGAGCGCCAGCAGGCCCTGAGCGCCATGCCCGACGGCCCGCGCCCCAAGCCCGAGGGCCTGCGCTACAAGCGGCGCAAGATCCTCGTCGACTGGAACCTCCAGATCAGCTACGTCGGCGTCTACCTGGCGACCCTGACCCTGCTGGTGGTCGGCTTCCTGGCCCTGAACATGATCTTCGCCTCGCTCTACAAGCGGGCGCTCGCGATCCAGGTCCACCGCCCCTTCGACGACGAGACCAACCTGCTCTTCCTGGGCGTGCTCAACGTCGTGTTCGTGCTCCTGCTCGTGATCGGGATGGCGGTCTACGCGATCATTCAGTCCCACCGCGTCGCCGGCCCCGCGCTGCGCTTCCGACGCGCGCTGCACGCCCTGCACCGGCGGGACTACGACTGGTATCTCCGCCTGCGCTCCAAGGACTACCTCCAGGACATCGCCGAGCAGGTCAACGGGCTCAACAACGCGCTCAAGGCCAAGGACGTGGTGATCGCGGACGCCTTGCTCGAGCTGGAGTCCCTCGCCAAGGACAAGCCCGAGCTCGCCGAGCGCCTGGCCGAGGTCTCGGCCAACCTCAGCGACGTGGTCCTGCCCCTCCCCATGCCCGAAGGCGAGGAGGCGCCGCCCCGGGTCTGAGTCTTGGGCCCAGGGCCCCTGGCGGACCCAGGGTCTGCTTGCCGGCGGGACTACAAGTCCATTAAGCTGCGCGAGTTGAGGAGATCGGGAGCCGCGATGGGTGCAACCTGGTTGCAGGCGAGAACCTGGCGCGAGTTCGCGTCGTCCAAGCGGGGGAAGGAACGGCGGTGGAGCTAGCCACGCTCGACGACGCAGGACTGGTCACCCAAGCCCAGGAGGGCTCGCGGGAGGCCTTTGGCCTGCTGGTGAGCCGCTACCAGGAGCGGGTCTTGAACCTCGTCTACCGACGCCTCGACGACCGAGAGATGGCCCTGGACGTGGCCCAGGAGGTGTTCCTCAAGGCCTACCGGGCGCTCCCCCGCTTCCGCGCCGACTCCAAGTTCTACACCTGGCTGTTCCGGATCGCCGTCAACGAGTCGATCAGCGCGCGCCGGCGCCTGGTCCGGCGCAAGACGGCCTCGCTCGACGCGACCAACTCCGAGGGTGAGTCGGGCCAGGACCCGCCGGACACGCGCTTCGAGCCGGGCGCTGAGGCCGAGCGCCTCGACGACCAGGCCATGGTCCGCCGCGCGATCGCCGAGCTCGACGACGACCTCGCCGAGGTGATCCTGCTGCGCGACATCGACCAGCTCAGCTACGCGGAGGTCGCCGAGACGCTCCAGATGCCGCTCGGCTCGGTCAAGTCCCGCCTGCACCGGGCGCGCAACGCGCTCCGGGCGCAGCTCGTCAAGGCCCAGGCGCCCGAAGGGGGGTGAACCCATGAGCGACGCAGACCTGTCCGCGCTGCTCGACGGGGAGCTCTCCGCCGAGGAGCA
>CALDQK010000342.1 GCA_937911525.1 uncultured bacterium | reverse complement strand
GTCCTCGAGGTCGCTGCTCAGCTTGTCGCACTCGATCGCGAGCAAGAGC
This sequence comes from uncultured bacterium, assembly GCA_937911525.1. GTDB lineage: Bacteria > Planctomycetota > J058 > J058 > J058 > NORP233. The sequence continues at coordinate 15,521 of CALDQK010000342.1, read as the reverse complement.
AGCGCCGCGAAGGGCTCCTTGGGGAACTCCTTGTGGAGCGTCTTGGCGACCGCCTTGACCTCGTCGTGGTCGCTGGTGCTCATGGCGCTCTCGGCGCGGGCCAGGAGCGCCTTGATCCGCTCGCGCTCGACCTCCTTGGGCCACTCGACCTGGCAGCGGACCGCGTTGGCCGTCGGCTCGTGGGGGAAGACCTTGAGCGCCTTGGTGGCGAGGTCCTTGGCCTTCTCGAGGTCGCCGCCGAGGAAGTAGACCTTGGCCAGGCCGCCGCGGGCGGCGCCCTGCGCGACCGGACCCTCGGCCTCCTTGACCGCCTGCTTGAACAGCTTCTTAGCCGCCTCGAGGTCCGACTTCTCGCCCGTGCGGCCGTAGCGCAGCAGCGCACGCTCGGCGCCGCGCGCCGCGTCGTCGTCCTCGCTGCCCTCGTCGATCCCCAACGACGCGGGCGTCGCCTCGGCCTGGGCGCCGCCGCCGCCGCCGGTCGCGACCTCGAGGTCGAGGTTGTCGAGGTCGAAGTCGAGGGCGTCGGCGCCGCCAGCGTCCGCGTCGAGGCTGGGCACGGCCAGCTCGTCGTCGCCGGGGATCGCGAGCCCGCCGTCTTCGTCGGGGATCGCGAGCCCCTCGCCCGAGTCCTCGGGGATCGCGAGCGCCCCGCTGCCCGACATGGTCAGGTCGGTCTGGGGCCGCTCGGCCGCCACCTGCTCGAGCTGCTCCTGCTGCTCGATCTCCTCGCGCCGCCTGCGCGCCTTGCGCCGCTTCTCCTTGGAGCTGATCCGCCCGCTGCCGCTCTCGCTCGCCGCAGGCTGGGTCGCGCTCGCCTTCTTGGCCAGCTTCTGGCTGAGGACGTCCTTGACCTTGCGCACGAAGCGCACGAACTCGCGGTCGCCGAGGATCTCGCGCGCGCCCTCGAAGAGCTCGTCGCGCTCGAGGGGGCGGTGGTCGTCGGGCTCGAGCTTGACGCCGATCTTGCGCAGCCCGCGCGGCCCCTTGTTCCAGAGCGAGGCGCCGAGCTTCATGATCCGCGCCTCGAGCTTCTGAGCCTTGGCGTCGCCCTTCTTGAGCCGGGGAACTGCCTTGTGCAGGAGGGTGGTGGTGTCTCGAGCCATGGCGTCCTCACGGGCTGAAGCGACCCGGCGCAGGGCAAAGCCCGGGCCGGGGCGGGTCATGTTAAGGCCTCGCGACTCCGTACGCCTGTATCGGCCCATCTGGCCGAATACGTCCCACTCCAGAACTGTCAGGTTTGTGTAACCCGCTGGCATGCCAATACCTAGGCACGCCTCCAACTGGACACACATCTCCTCCCAGGAATGGAAACCGGGAAGGGCTCGATGGCTTAAGTGCTTACTGACGCGATGCGCGATTGGGCGCTCTGCTTGCAATGGGCTGGGCACGGGGCTGGGAGGCCCCTGAGGAACTCGCTGCGCTCCGGCTGGGGAGAGGGCGCAGCACTCTGCGGACGGCTCTCGAGTCCACTCACGGGTTTTCCGCAGAGCAACGAAGGCTGCCATTCACTTGGCTGGTTGGAGGATCACTTGATCGCCCGCAAGCTTCTTATTGCTGCTCTCCTGGTCGGCGCGGCCAGCGTCGCCAGCGCCAACGACTACATCAGCGAGAACCCCAACGACTGGTTCCGCTTCACCAACAAGCAGACCGGCCAGGACACCCGCGCCGAGATCCAGAACGACCTCGGCGGCTGGCGCCTCTGGAGCCAGTTCGGCGGCCTCGGCTCGACCTGGGTCTACACCACCGACAGCCACGACTGGTTCTGGCTCTGGAACGGTCAGACCTACACCCTGATCAACAACCTCTCGGGCAACGTCGGCCAGAGCCGCACGATCGACATGGGGCCCTGCCTCAGCGGCGCGACCGCCACGATCACCAACCGCGGCTCGCTGACGACCCCCGTCGGCACCTTCAGCGACTGCACCGAGCTGCGCTTCACCGGCGGCAACTGCGCGGACGCGGGCACGACCTCGATCTGGTTCGCCAAGGGCGTCGGCGTCGTTCAGTGGAGCGAGCAGAGCTTCATGGGCGAGCAGACCTGGGAGCTGACCGGCGCGCAGGTCGACGGCCGCAACTACACCAACCAGCCGGCCACGCCGACCACCCCCAGCCTGCCCGCCACCCGCCGCGCTCCCGCCGAGCACGAGCAGATGGAGGCGATCCTGTGGGGCGCCAACGACACCTACCTGGTCATGGACACCTACACCGACGCCTTCCCCGCGCTCAACGGGACGGGCGTGATCTGCGACGTGAACGTGTCGAGCCAGAGCGTCGCCAGCCAGCTCCGCTTCGAGCTGGTCCAGAACAACGTGCCCATGGACGACGTCGAGATCTACGTCGCCGCCCTGGACTCGGTCTGGATGCGTGACTACGGCCCGATCGTGCTCAAGGACGGCAACGGCAACCGCACCGTCGCCGACCTCGAGTACTACCCCGGTCGCCCCAACGACGACGACTTCCCGATCGCCTACGCCAACGCTCGCAACTGGCCGCTCGTCGACGTGCGCGTCGGCTTCGAGGGCGGCAACTACGCGACCGACGGCCGCACGCTCAACATGTGCAGCACCGGCGTCCAGCGCTTCAACCCCAGCATGAGCAAGAGCCGGATCGAGCGCGAGTTCGAGAAGTTCGGCTACACCCGCACCGAGTGGTTCCGCCCCCTGATCAACGAGGGCACCACCCACGTCGACATGTTCATGCGCGTCATGAACGACACCCACGCCCTCGTCTCGCGCTACCCCAGCAGCCACCGCCAGCACGCGGTCACGAACGAGGCCGCGAGCAAGCTGCAGGCCCTCGGCTACCAGGTGATCCGCGTCGACGTCGACCACAACTACGACGAGTTCGCGACCTACAGCAATTCGGTGATCGCCAACGGGATCGCGCTGGTGCCTCAGTACAGCAGCGCCTCGAAGAACCGGGCCGCCCTCGACGCCTACCGCTCGCTCGGCTTCCGCGCCGTGGGGATCGACTCGCGCCTGATCATTCAGTACAGCGGCGCGACCCACTGCCTCTCGATGCAGGTGCCGGCCGGCAACTAGAACACCCCGCGCAAGCGGTGAGAGAGACCCCCGCCTCGGCGGGGGAGAGAGTACGGGGGAGGGAGGGCCTTATGGGTCCTCCCTCTCTCATTTGAGCGCTACGCTGAAGGTTCGCTGGGGTCCGAGGAGTCAGTCATGAAGCAAGGCGCGGTCGCGTTGATCGTCGGGGTCGTGTTCGTCGTCGGAGTCGGCGTCGGCATGAGCCTCTCGCAGAAGTCGGACTCGGGGGACGGGGGCCAGCAGGTTGCCAGCGGGGAGGGCTCCTCCGAGAAGAAGCCCCAGCGCGAGGACGTCGCCTCCGATGCCCCGCCGAGCGGCCCTGGCGCTGGTCCTCAGGCGCCGAGCGGCGGGCCCAGCGGGCCCCCGGCGGGACCCCAGGCGGGGCCGGAGCAGCCCAAGCCGGACGAGCCCTTCCGGGGCCCGGACGCGCCTGCGCCTCCGCCGCCCCCGCCGCCCTCGGCCGACGCCCTCGCCGAGGGGGAGAAGATCCGGCGCGAGAACGATGCCCTGCGCGACAAGCCCCGCGGCGGCGGGCGCGTGACCACGCTGGTCTACCCCAAGGACCCGGCCGAGGCCGAGAAGCTCGAGGCCGAGCGCAACGAGCGCTGGCGGCGCCGGCTGGAATACGCGAACAACATTCGCATTCAGGAGCTGCAGAAGTCGGTCGGCTTGACCGCGGCCCAGGCCGAGGCGCTGCGCAAGATCCTCGACGAGGAGCTCGCCGCGCGGATGGACCTCGTCGACAAGCACCGCAAGAAACAGATCAGCAACACCACCTTCGACGAGGGCGTGCGCGAGACGCGCGACACGGCGCAGGCCAAGCTCAAGGCCCTCCTCAGCGCGGAGCAGTACGCCAAGTACGGCCAGCTCAAGCCCCGCGAGCAGGTGCTGCGCGACGACGTCAAGTAGCGGGTCGCCGCCCACAGGCGGGCTCGTCCAGCGAGTAACCTGAGCCGACGTGCAGCAGCCTGCCATCCACGAACCCCGCCCCGGCGACCAGCTCGGCGACTTCCGGATCCTCAGCCTGATCGGGCAAGGGGCGATGGGGAAGGTCTACGAGGCCCGTCAGCTCTCGCTCCAGCGGCGGGTCGCGCTCAAGGTCCTGCCCGCCGACGGCTCGGGCAGCGAGCAGGCGGAGAAGGCGGTCACGCGCTTCTATCGCGAGGCGCGCGCGGCGGCCCAGCTGCAGCACCCGAGCATCGTGCCGGTGATCGACTTCGGCTTCGAGCAGGGTCACTACTACTACGCCATGGCCTACGTGGCGGGGCAGTCGCTTCAGGCCAAGATCCACGAGGAGCGCGTCCGCGACATGCAGCGGATCGCGGCCTGGATCCTCAACGTGGCCCGCGCCTGCGAGGTCGCTCACCAGCAGGGCGTGATCCATCGCGACATCAAGCCGGCCAACGTGATGATCCGCGCCGAGGACGACGAGGCGCTGATCACCGACTTCGGCCTCGCCCGCCAGCAGCGGACCAAGTCGATCACGCAGGTCGGCGCGCTCCTGGGCACCCCGGTCTACATGGCCCCCGAGCAGGCGCGCGGCGAGCGCGCGACCGCCGCGGTCGACATCTACGCGCTGGGGGCCACGCTCTACGAGGCCCTGGCGGGGCAGGTGCCCTTCATGGCGCCTGGGCTGCGCGAGCTGCTGGTGCTGATCACGCAGTCTCCGCCCACGCCGCCCCGCCAGCACAAGCCCGACGTGCCCGAGGACCTGCAAGCGATCGCGCTGCGGGCCATGGCCAAGTCCCCGGCCGAGCGCTACCCGAGCGCCAGGGCGATGGCCGAGGACCTGCTCCGCTTCCTCCGCAACGAGCCGGTCGAGGCCAACACGGGCAAGGGGGGGGCGCAGCGCTTCTTCCGCCGGCTCGAGAAGCAGCCGCTCCTCGCGGCCCTGGCGCTCCTGCAGAGCGTGACGGTGATCGCGCTCTTGATCCTCTCGGCCTGGCTGCCGCGCCGCGCTCAGGTGAGCCGCGCGGAGGCCAGCCTGGCCGCCGTGCGCGAGGCGGTCGGGGATCGCCTCGCGGCCTGGAGTGAGGCCCGCGCGGCGCTGGCCGCCGCGCAGGAGGAGCGCGACGGCTCGATGCGCCTGCGCGGCGACCAGGCGCCGCCCGGCGACGCGGCGGTCACGCGAGCTCGTCTGGCCTTGCGCGAGGTCGAGCGCGACCTGCTCGCCGGCGCCGACCAGGGGGCGCCCGCGGAGCGGGCGCTGCGGGCTGCGCGGCAGGCCTGGGCCCAGGCTCCGGCCGAGCACCCCCTCCGCGCCGAGGCGCACGAGGCGATGTTCGAGCTGCTGCGCCTGACCCAGGAGGCGGCCGAGCGGCGCGGCGAGCGCGGGCTCGCGCAGGAGTGCCAGCGCGAGCTCGTGAGCCTGCGCGAGAGCGCCAGCGCGAGGGGGCTGCGGGTCGAGAGCGAGCCCCGCGGCGCGATCGCGCGCCTGCGTCCCGTGGTCAGCGCCGAGGGGCGCTGGACGCTGGGGCCCGTCGAGGAGCTCGGCCCGACCCCCGTCGAGGCCGGCGGCGCCCTCGAGGTCGGGCGCGCCTACCTGCTCGAGCTGGAGCTCGCGGGGCGCGTGTCCCTCCGGCTGCCCTTCGTCGCGCCGGCGGGCGAGGGCGCCCTCGTTCGGCGCCTGGCGCTGCCGGACGCCCAGGGGATCCCGGCGGGGCTGGTCTACGTGCCGCCTGGTCCCTTCCGCTCCGGCGGAGACCCCGAGGCCGTGCGGCCCCTCTTCCGCGCCCCGACCTCGCTCTGGGTGCACGGCTTCTTTCTCGGCGCCCGCGAGGTCTCGGTCGCGGACTACCGCCGCTTCCTCCTCGATCGCCCCGTCCAGGCTCGCCCCGCGCTCTTGCCGCGCTCGGCCCAGTTGATCCTGGCCGGAGACGCGGTCCAAGTGGCGCGCGGCCAGGAGCAGCACCCAGCCGTCGGGGTCAGCTACCCCAGCGCGCTGGCCTACTGCCGCTGGCTGAGCGAGCGCACCCCCGGCCTGACCTTTCGCCTGCCGACCGACCTCGAGTGGGAGAAGGCAGCCTTGGCCTTGCCCGGGAACTCCTTCCCCTGGGGCGAGCGCTTCGACCTCGGCGCCGACCCGCCCCTGGCCAACCTGCACCGCTACGGCTCTCCTCCGCCGCGCGCTCCCACGGCGCCGGGCGGGAGCTTCAGCGCGGACCACTCGCTCTACGGGGTCTTCGACATGGGCGGCAACGTGTGCGAGTGGGTCGACGGCGCCTTCGGCGGCGATCCGCGCTTCCGGGTCTTGCGCGGCGGCTCCTGGTCTCGGGGGCCCGAGCCCTCGCGCTCGACCTCCCGCGAGGCGGTCGACGCGGCCGGCTTCCCGCAGGTCGCTCCCCGGGTCGGCTTCCGCGTCGCCTGCGACTGAGATCGCGTCGGGGCGATATCCGCCCTCCCGGGCGTAGCTCTCGGGCTACGGCGATGTGAACGTTGTTCGAGCTCAGTTCCCGGAAACGGAAAGGATGGTTCTTCCCGTTTGGGGATCACTCCCTCTCAACCTCTTCCAGCGATGGGACGGAACATGAACCGGCTTTCGGGATTCGTCCACTTAGGACGATTGACACGCCGCGTTAGCTGCTGATAATCAACGAGTTAGCCAAATGCGACCGCGACGTCTCTAGGCCCTTCCTTTGCTGTTGAAGACCTTAACAATCCCAAGGAAGGCAGCCATGAGGCTCTCCAATCCCAAAATCTCGCTGGCTTTGACGGGCGCCCTCGCCCTCGCCGGCGGCTTCTTGTTTACGGGCTGCAACCGCGGCGGCACGGGCGGCGGCAGCGGCTCGACCGCGGTCGGAAGCACGGCTGCCGGCGCGAGCGCTGGCGTCGACATGGGCGCGATCGCCTATGACATGCTCCACCACAAGTACGAGGTGGCAGGGCAGCCCAACGAGCTGGCCGCCCTCGAGGGCCGCCGCGACGACTTCATCGGCGCCGTCAACCGGATCCTGCCCAGCTCGATCAGCAACAACCTCTTCCCGACCCTCGTCGACCTGCTGCCCCTGGTCGACAACGGCTACGTCGACGGCGCGGTCAAGGACGTCGACAAGCTGCTCGAGGAGCTGATCAACGATCAGGCCACCCTCGAGGCGCTCTCCAAGCTGCTCGGCGGCAAGAGCGGGGTCACCAAGGCGGGCGCCGGCCACGGCCGCGCGCAGCTGATCAGCCGCCTGCTCAACTACCCCGAGCTCGAGGACCTCGTCCGCTCCAGCCTGGCCCTGATCCGCGCCAACGACGGCCTGGACGACGCGGGCAACCCCAACGGCGAGCGGAACCTGCTCCGCGAGCTGCTCGCCGCGGCCTCGCGCCTGATGAAGGACTACAAGCCGGCGACCAGCGGCCAGAACAAGGCCAACGCCGTCGCGAGCACCCTCGATCACCTCTCGACCGCGCTCCTGGCCGACCAGGACATGCCCGCCTTCCCCAACCTCGGCGCTCCCGCCTGGGCCGTGCGGATCGACAAGTTCGGCAACCCCCAGGTCCGCCCTGACGCCGCGACCGGCAAGCTGCCCGCGCCCTTCGTAGACGCTGACGGCGATCAGGTCGCCGACGTCGACGTCGACTACCGCCCGATCGACCAGAACGGCACCGCGATCTCGATCGCGCCCTTCGGCCAGGACGGCACCCGCGACAGCTACGGCCGCGCCCTGGCGCCCGGCGGCGGGCTCTACTTCGACTACTACGACGCCAAGCGGACCCTCCTGAGCGAGGTCCTGCTCCTGGTCGGTGAGCTGGTCGAGAAGGACTCGCTCGGCAAGGCCGTGCGCTTCCTCGATCAGCTCGGGACCCGCGTCAAGCACGACAACGGTACGGCGAGCCCCGACGACGACTGGGAGACCCTCAGCCCCAGCTGCGCGCTGCTCGACGTGACCCACGCCCAGTTCGAGCTGGTCAAGGCCACCCCGCTGCCGCAGCTCCTCCAGGGGATCGCGGAGATCGTCAAGCAGGACAAGGACAAGTTCTGCGACATGGTCGACAAGCTGATCGCGGCGATCGCCAACGCCCACGCCGCGGCCAGCAACACCCCCGCCCCCGGCAGCGCGAGCGGCCTGGTCAGCGACCTGCTGCCCCTGCTCGAGGACACCCTCCGCCCTCAGGGCCGCTCGACCAGCTCCCTGCGCGCCCTCCTCCAGGCCTTCAACAGCGAGCAGAAGAAGCTGCGCACCTTGCCGGTGACCTTCGCTCGCATGATGAAGTTCCACGACTACAAGAACCGGATCCCCGCCGACGCGAGCAAGAAGAGCGTCATGCAGCGGATCCTCGAGATGATGGAGGGCGCCAACCAGTGCAACGCGCCCTTCATGGGCAACATGGCCGAGTTCTACCTGGAGGCCATGGCCGGGAATCAGAAGATCCTGGGGATCACGATCCACATCGGCACGATCCACCGCCTGCTCGATATCGGCTTCCTGCGCAACCTGCTCTGCAGCAACATCAAGGCGGACGACGTCCGCGCCCTGAAGGACTTCAACGACTCGGGCGCGCTGGACGCCATGAAGCCGATCGCGAAGGTGTTCAGCGACCGGGGCGAGACGACCCTGCTCAAGGACATCATGCTCGGCCTCGGCAAGCACTACGACCCCGTGATGCGCCCCACCGAGCCGACCGCCGTGGCGGTGCTGGAGTCGGGCGCCGTCGAGCTCCTGTTCGAGGTCCTGGACGAGATGACCAAGGTCCAGGTGCCCAACAGCAACGAGGTGATCGCTGACGTCCTGGCGGACACCCTCCAGGAGATCGTCCACACCTCGGCGCCGGTCTACGACCGCCAGGGCAACCAGGTCAAGAGCCTGGCGACCCTCATGAGCACCGCCTTCGACAAGCTCAGCCAGCAGGCGCAGGCCGCCAACGTCCAGCCCGAGCTCGACGCGCTGATGAGCGACCTCAGCGACACGCTGCTGGCGACCTACACCGACGACATGAACACCGCCGACCCGGCCGACGACGTGACCCGCTGGAAGTGGCACGGCCTCAAGCGTCAGCTGGGCGACCTGCTCGAGGCGGCCGCCAACGCGATCCCCGTCGACCAGACGGATCGCAACCGCTGGGCCGCCGAGCAGCAGCTCCACATGGAGCAGCTGATCACGGGCCGCGACCTGGTGCTGGGCCTCGACCTGCTGACGGCGATCGCCAACTCGCCCGAGAAGCCCACGATCAACAAGGCGATCGGCTCGATCCTGACCCCCCAGGCCAACGCGCAGTTCGACGTGTTCGGCGGGATCCTGGTCCTGGCCGCCGAGGGCCTGGGTGAGAAGGCCGCCACGGCTCAGCTGGCCAACCCGGTCGACGAGCAGGCCCTGGCCGACGTGCTCCACTTCTTCGGCCGTCAGCTCGACCCGCTCAACGGCCGCGTCGAGGGGATCGTGGAGCTGGTCCGCCAGTTCCTGCGCGCCGACGACGACCTGCTCCTGCTGAACCTGGCCCGCAACGCCCTCGACAAGGGCGCGAACGGCACCGAGACCAGCGCGCTCGAGACCCTGCAGTCCGTGTTCGACGATATCGACGCGGCCGGCGGCCCCGCAGCGGCCACGACCGCCGACTCGCTCAAGCAGTCGCTCGAGCAGGCGCGGGACTTCATCAACGATCAGCAGGAGGGCCTGCCGAGCTTCATCAACCGGATCAAGAACCGCCCCGCGCGGAGCACTCCTTGATCGGCTGAGGAGCTCCTCGTCGCCCCCAGAGGCCGCGCCGTCCAGGCGCGGCTTCTTGCGTTGGAGCCAGTTGCGCCGAAGTCTCACCGGCGAGACACGGTGCAACACAGACAAGGCGTCGCGAGACGTCGCGAGACATCTCGCCTCCGGCTGAGCGAGGCTTGAGTCACTGGCACAGGATTGGTTTAGCTGTCCGGCTGAGGCGCGACTCCCGCGCCCTAAGGACGCACAGACGACGGAGAGTCCCCATGAAGCGAGCCGCTCTGAGCGCGCTGCTCTGTGTGGCAGCGGCAGGCTGCCCCGCCCCCCCCGATTCAGCCAAGACGGCGAGCGAGCCGGCCAAGACCGGTGAGCGCCAGGAGCCTGTCGACCCCAAGGTCGCCGAGGCGCAAATGTTCGCCAAGGCGATCTACGGCGAGCTGCCCAGCGAGGCCAAGAACGCCAACAACCCGCAGACCCCCGCCAAGGTCGCCCTCGGCAAGACGCTCTACTACGACGGTCGCCTGAGCAAGAGCGGGGAGATCTCCTGCAACAGCTGCCACCAGCTCGACAAGTTCGGCGTGGACGCCGAGCCGACCAGCCCCGGGCATACGGGCGAGCGCGGGACCCGCAACTCGCCCACGGTCTACAACGCCGCCCTGCACGAGGCCGGTCAGTTCTGGGACGCCCGCGAGCCGGACGTCGAGGCACAGGCCAAGGGTCCGATCCTGAACCCGGTCGAGATGGGCATGGCCAGCGCGGAGGAGGTGATCGCGACCCTCAAGGGGATCGCCGGCTACGCCGAGCTGTTCAAGCAGGCCTTCCCTGGCGAGGCGGACCCGATCACCTACGACAACGTAGGCAAGGCGATCGGCGCCTTCGAGCGCACGCTCCTCACGCCAGCGCGCTTCGACAAGTTCGTGGCGGGCGACGCCAGCGCGCTGACCCCCGAGGAGATCGCGGGCATGCAGCTCTTCCACCAGACCGGCTGCACCCAGTGCCACACCGGCCCCGCCCTCGGCGGCAACGCGATCAAGAAGCTCGGCGACCGCGAGGCGTGGGAGACCAAGGACCTCGGCCGCTACGAGGTCACCAAGCAGGACGCGGACAAGTACATGTTCAAGGTCCCCAGCCTGCGCAACGTGACCCGGACTGGCCCCTACCTCCACGACGGCTCGATCAGCGACCTGGGCGAGATGGTCAAGCTGATGGCCAAGCACCAGCTCGCCAAGGAGCTGAAGGACGAGGAGGTCGACCAGATCGTGGCCTTCCTCGACGCCCTGACCGGCGAGATCAAGCCCGAGTGGACCCAGGCCCCGGCCATGCCCAAGTAGGAGTCGCCCAGCCGGTCCCAATGCAGAGAGGCCGCGCCCTCGGGCGCGGCCTCTTCGTGCGTAGGTTCTGCGAGCCAGACAGGCGGGATCAGTCGTCCCAGTTGAAGTGGTCGATGATCCCCGGCTGGATCCCGCTCGTGCCGCCGGTCGGCGCCGTGGGCGGGTAGTAGGTGTCTTCGCCCTCGGCCTCGGCCAGGTAGGCGGCGGAGCTGATGTCGTCGGCGGGGATCCAGCCGAACTTGTCGAGGGCGCGCTCCTCGTAGTAGTCGTTGCTGAGCGAGCTCTCGTTGAGGTAGTAGTCGTCCCAGTAGATCCGGCGCTCCGCCTTGAGGTCACGCTCGTCGTAGTAGTGCTTCGTGGGGAAGCGGACGATGAACATGAACTTGACCACGTTCTTGTCCTTGGGGTGGGTCGAGTCGTAGTTGGTGACCGCGAAGTTGTGCGACTTGCTGATCTCGTAGCTCATGGCCACGATCGGCGAGTAGGCCGCGCGGATCGCGTAGCGCTTGGCGATCTGGGCGGCGAGGGGTGACCACATGTGGGTCGGGCCCCAGTTGGTGTGGCGGTCGAGGGCCTGGTTGAGCCGCGCCATGCGCAGCTTGAAGGTCGCCTCCGCGTTGCTGTCGCCGGGCGAGAACACGCCGTCGGCCATGAAGTCGTCGCGCGTGTCGTCGTTGACGCTGAACATCCGGTTGAAGCCCCAGTCCTTGTAGCGGGCGAAGTAGCCCTTGCGGAAGGTGCTCACCACGGCGTCGGTCACCGAGCCGGCCTCGACCTCCTCGCGCTTGAGGGACTGGCTGCTGAGGCCAATGTCACCCTGGCCCTGAACGTTGGGGAAGAGGCGGTACTCCGCCACGCCGTCGCCGTTCTCGTCGGTGTTGTGGATGTACATGTGCGGCCCGCCGCCCTTGAGCGAGGCCCGGCGCATGTGCTGGTGGTGCTCGCTCGGGTACCAGAGGTAGGCGCCCATCAGGGCCTTGGTCCGCTGGTAGCGGCTCGCGAAGGGGTGCTGGTAGTAGGTCGGGTCGCAGTCGAGGCTGGCCTTGCCGATCTGCGCCAGGGCCATGCGCGCGGCGTCACGCGAGTTCCAGATGAAGGCGTTGCACTCGAACCAGTTGGCCTTGAAGTTCTTGTGCCCGCGGAAGTCGTAGCTGAAGCCGAGGTCGGGCCCGTCGGGGCTCTTGTCGCAGTGCTCGTCGATGAACTTGGTCAACCCCTGCTCGTAGGCTTCGAGGCTGAAGGGCTTGGGCGGACCCGAGAGCCACTCGGCGAACATGTAGCGGATCTCGGCGTGGGTCCAGGGCTTGACCGAGTTGTCGATCCGCTGGCAGACGTGGCCGACCTCGTTCCAGGCGTAGTTGAAGCGGCTGAGGGTGGGGTTCAGCTTGGCCTGCCGCTCGGTGTAGACCTTCTTCATGATCGTGCGCAGGCGGGCGTAGCCGTCGCCCGTCAGGCTGTCGAAGGGGTAGCGCGGGTCGACCACCTGGCCCTGCTCGCCGGCCTGGTTGACCGGGGTGTGGTGCGCGAGCACCTCGAGCTTCTTCTGGATCATGTAGGGGTAGTCGCGGCACTCGCCGAGGAGCGTGCGAATGAAGTTCTCGAAGTTGGCCCGCGCCAGGCGCGCGTCGATCTCGTCGAGCTTCTGGGTCCGCTCCGGGCTGTCCGGCTGGTTCCACCAGTGGTTGTAGAGCCCCTTCTGCGAGGACCAGTCGTTGTCCTTGTCGAGGCCGTAGATCCGAATGTGGTCGCCGTAGCTCATGGTCGAGCGCGAGACGCCCACGATCGAGGCCTCGGCGGCCTTGATCAGGGGGTGATCCCAGTTCACGTCGTAGACGAGCGGGTTTGCCTCGAGCTCGGCCTTGGTCGTGTCCGCCTCGAGGTCGCGGTAGCTGCAGAACTCGGTGTCGTAGACGACGGGATCGTTCAGCTTGGGGACCCGATTGCGGAAGGGCGGGTCGCCCTGCGCCACCTGGCTGCCGGCCACCGTCGCGCCGAGGAGGGCGCAGCCACAAACGAAGAGCTTGGCGAAGGAGTTCATCGAACCTCGCAATCAGATCCAGGCCAGTGGTTTAGCACGCCGCGGGCCGTCTCCGCGAGGACATTAATCCCGTGTTGCCGGCGCCCAGTGGATCGCTTGCGTTCCATGACGCGAAGCATGAAAGAAAGGAAGGAACCGGAAGCCAATCGCCCCCGCCCACCAACCGCCCCCCGGACGCCCTCACAAAACAACGCGGGCGGAAGCCAATCCGGCCCCGCCCTCCAACCGCCCCCCGGGCGCCCTCACAAAACAAAGCGGGTGGAAGCCAATCCGGCCCCGCCCACCAACCGCCCCCCCCGGACGCCCTCACAATACAAAGCGGGTGGAAGCCAATCCGGCCCCCACCCGCCAACCGCCCCCCGGACGCCCAAGCCGCTCCCCCAGACTCATCTAATGGACGAACAGTCCATTAGTTCCAGGGATCGGCGCTGTCCGGCTCGAGGCCGGCCTCCTGGGCCTGGGCCGCGCCCGGGTGGAGGGTGACCTTCTCGGGCAGCTCGCCCAGCTGCTCGGGGTCGAGCTGGCCGAAGCGCTCGTCGACGCCGCTCAGGTTCTTGCGCTGGGCGTAGAGCGCCGAGACGAGGGCCGCCGCCTGGTCGGCCGGCAGGTCGCGCCGGCAGATCAGGTGGACCCGCGTCGTGACTCCGCCGCCCGCGGCGGCGACGTAGCCCGCGGGCTCGCCCAGGTCGATCGCGACCTGGCCGCCCTCGGGGGCGCCGAGGCGGAACCAGGCGTCCTTGGGGCCAGCCAGGTAGCCGGTGTAGTGCTCGGGGAGCACGCGCATCTGGCGGAGCAGACGCCGCGCGCTCACGTTCAGGCCGCTGCAGGCGGCGCCGAGGGCCAGCTCCTTGCGCCGCAGCGAGGCCGCGTCGCTCAGCTCGCCGCCCTCGGGCTGGACGAGGTAGATCGCCTGGCTGAACAGGGGCGCGAGCACGCGCACGCGCGCCAGGAGGGGCGCGGTCTGCGGGCGAGTCAGCGCCTCGCGCAGGACGTCCTCGGGGACCAGCGCCAGCTCGGCCTGGCCCGCGGCCACCAGGGCCAGGTTGTCGAGGGCGCCCGCGGTCGGCACCAGCTCGACCTTGGCGTCGCCGGCCTCCCAGGCGCGCTTCAGCGCGCCGGCCGCGGCCGCGTAGGCGTCCTCGCTCCCGCCTGCCAGGCGCAGGGCGAGGGCGGGGTCGCGCAGCACGAAGGCCGGACCCTCGCGGGTCTCGAGGCCCGCCGCGTCGACGTCCTCGCTGGCCTCAGCGGCCTTGGGGTGGCTGACGCCCTCCTTGGTCCAGCTCAGGCTGGCGCGGTCGAAGCCCTTGGCCGCGATCAGGACCAGGGACACGCCGACCGTGTCGGCCGGGCCGCCGTGGTCCTTGGCGATCGAGGCCTTGCCGTAGTCGCCGTCCAGCTCGGCCAGCTTGGTCACGAGCTCGGCGTCGAGGCTGAGGGCGGCGACGTCGCTGCGTCCGATCATGGCGGTCAGCGGCTGGCCGCCGACCGCGATCACGGCGGCCAGCTCACCCGCGGCCACCGCGTCGAGCTGCGCCGAGAGCTCTCCCTGGACCAGGCTGCAGTCGTAGACCCCGCCGGCCCAGAGCAGGTTCTCGGCCGTGATCGCGTTGCCGCTCCCCGCCGGACCGACGCCGATCTTCTTGCCGGCCAGCTCGAGGAGCTTGGCGCCCGGCTTGGTCACCACGTAGACCTCGGCCTGGCAGATCCCCTGGGCGAACTCCACTTGCTGGCGGAGTGAGCCGAGGCGCGGGTCACTGAGGACGTCGGCCTGGACCACGCCCGCGTGGGCGGCGCCCCAGGCGACCGCGTGCAGGTTGTCGAGGGAGCCAGCCGTGGCGAGCAGCCCGGGCTCCTCAGCGTCCTTCTGGCGGAAGCCGCGCGCGAGCTCGTAGCTGGCCGACCCGGGCTGGCCGGCGGCGATCACCGCTCGCCCGTCGAGCACCAGGGGCTTGGCCTCAGCGTTCTTCAGCTTGCTCAGGTCGAAGCCCTGCGCGGGCTTCGGCTGAGGCTTGGGCTGCGGCTCGGGATCCTCGTCGCTCGAGCCGCAAGCGACGAGCAACGCAGTGGCCAGCAGAGCCGACAGGCGCAAGGACGTGGACATGGATCTCTCCCCCCTGGAGGACGTGACTCGCCATGGTATTGCGTCCCACGGACCCTTCAAGCTGCTCCAGGCGTTCGAAAGCTAGACTGGCTCCGTGGAGCAATCACCCCAGATCCACCTCAAGCGAACCCGGGTCACCTGTCCTTTCTGCAAGGACGAGGTCACGGGCGGCCACGTGTGGCTCTGCCCCGAGTGCGGAGCTCAGCAGCACGCCGAGTGCTTGAGCGAGCACGGCGGGAGCTGCGCCAGCTGCGGAGCCGCCGAACGTCCCGAGTCAGCGCCTGAGGCGGCCCCGACCCCGGCGGTCCAGGTCAGCCTCAAGGAGGAGCCGCTCGAGGAGCGCGAGCCGCTCGATCCCAGCCGAACGCCCGCCTGGGC
>CALDQK010000341.1 GCA_937911525.1 uncultured bacterium | reverse complement strand
CGAGCGGGCCAGGCGCTCGGCGTTGCTGCGGGTCCCGCTGGTCGTGCCCAGGCCGGGCATCGTGATGCAGAGCAGGTCCTCCCGCGGCGCCTCGAGCAGGTCCAGGGCCTGGGCGCACACCAGCGCGGCGTGGGTCGAGTCGAGGCCGCCCGAGACGCCGAGCACCAGCTTCGGCTGGCCGATCGCCTCCAGGCGCGTGGCCAGCGCGTTGGTCTGGACCTCGAACACCTCCCAGCAGCGGCGGGCCAGGGTCGCGGGGTCGCGGGGGAGGAAGGGGTGCGGGTCCACGCGCCGGCGGAGGGGGCCCTGGGGCGCGCGGGTCGTGGCGAACTCGACCCGCCGGTAGCTGGGCGCGCCGCGCCGCTGCTCGCGGGAGCAGTCGCCGAAGCTGTTGGTGGAGAGGCGCTCGCGCACCAGGGTCTCGAGGTCCACGTCGAGGGTCACGAGCTGGTTCTCGCGCTTGAAGCGGACCGACTCGGCCAGGAGCGCGCCGTTCTCACACAGGAAGGCGTCGGCGTCGAAGGCCAGGTCGGTCGAGGACTCGCCCGGCCCCGCGGCCACGTAGAGGTAGGCGCACTTGCCCCGATCCGAGGCCGACTGCGCCAGCAGCCGGCGCAGCTCGGCCTTGCCGATCGTGAAGTTGCTGGCCGAGACGTTGGCGATCACGGTCGCGCCCTGGCTGACCTGCGCCACGTGGGGCGGGGCGTGGACCCAGTAGTCCTCGCACACCTCGATCCCCAGCACGAGCTCCTCCTCCTCGGCGTGGGCGAAGAGCAGGTCGAGCCCGAAGGGGACCTCCTGACCGCCCAGCCGGAGCGTGCGCCCGGCCTCGACCTCGACCCCGGGGCGGAACCAGCGGGCCTCCTCGAACTCGCGGTAGTTGGGCAGGTAGGCCTTGGGGACGACCCCGATCACCCGCCCCTGCGAGAGCACCGCGGCCACGTTGTAGAGCAGCCCGTCCACGCGGAGCGGCAGGCCGACCACCGCCAAGGGGGAGAGCTCGGCGCCCTCCTCGGCCAGCGAGAGCAGCGCGTCCCGGCACTGGTCCTGGAGGTGACGGTCCAGGAGCAGGTCGCGCAGCGTGTAGCCGCACAAGCCGAGCTCGGGGAACACCACCACCGCGTCGCCCTGGCGGTGGCTCTGGCGCCAGAGGGCCAGGTGGTGGGCGCGGTTCTGCGCCACGTCGGCGACCGTCACGAGGGGGACGGCGGCGCTGATACGAGCGAAGCCTGCTGGACTCTGCATGGCGGAACCTTGCCACTGCTGGAGGGGGTGCGCAACACGAGAAGGGGAGCGGGGCCGCTTCCTTTCAGCGTGCGCTTGGCACGTAGACTCGCCCTATGAGCGATCCACCCCTCCGCGTCTACTCGAGCAGCCGCTTCACCAAGGGCAACTTCCTCTTCCCCGACCGCTGCCGCCTCGAGCCGGACCGCGTCGTGTTCGAGAAGCGCCACCTGGTCGGCGGGGAGGAGGAGTCGATCCTCTACGAGCAGATCTCCTCGGTCTCGGTCAACAGCGGCTGGTTCTTCGCGGACCTGCTCTTCGAGACGACCGGCGGCAGCCAGCCGGTGTTCCTCAACGGGCTCTGGAAGGGCAGCGCCAGCCGCGCCAAGGCCGAGCTGATGGCGCGGATCCGCGCCCACACCAGCGATCAGGCGGACCCAGTCCTGGCGGAGCTCGAGCAGCAGACGGCGCTCCTGAAGCAGATCCTGGGCGAGCTGCGCAAGTCCGGGTGAGGGGCGCCCGGTGAGCGGAGACCGCCACCTGCGCGCGCTCCAGCGCGCGCCGCAGGACCCCGAGGGCGAGGCGCGCCTCCTCTCCGAGCGCCTGCGCCGCGGGGAGGCCGACCCCGAGCGGCTGGCGCTCGCGGCCTACCTCGGCCACGGCCCCGCGCGCGAGGCGCTCGGCGCGCAGGCCCCGGCCTTCGCCAGCTCCTTCAACGCCTTCCTGACGGGGCTGCGCCGCTGGGGCGCCGGCGCCTGGGTCCGCGCCGCCCTGGCCGGAGCCCGGGAGGTGGTCGCCCTGTGGGATACGCGCCACGCGAGCGACCCCCGCCCGCGCGAGGCCCTGACCGCGACGGAGGAGTGGCTCCGCCACCGAACGAGCGAGCGGGCCAAGCAGGCCCACGCCGCGGCCGACGCTTGCTACCTGATCCTGGGCGAGCTCGAGGAGCCGACGGCTGGCGCGCCAGGCCCGCCCTGGCCCGAGCGCTGGGCGACGGCCTTCCGCGAGACGCGGGCCGCCGGGCTGGCCGCGCTGAGCGCCGCCCACGTCGGCGACATGAGCTTCCGCTACGCCAAGCTCAGCTTGACGGCGAGCCGCGAGCGCCTGGCCCTGGCCGAGGTCCCCGGCGGCCCCGGCGGGGCGGCCCTCTTCTCGCGCGCCGCCCAGGTCGACCGCCTGGGTCACCTGCCCGAGCTGGACACCGAGAGCAGCGCGCGGCTCCTGCGAGCCCGGATCGCCGCCGAGCTCTTGCCGCGCGCCCTGGCGGAGTAGCCACAAGCCTTGCCCTCCCAGGGGCCGCGGGGATTCCCAGCCCAGGTTCGCCGCCGCCAC
Source organism: uncultured bacterium (assembly GCA_937911525.1). GTDB lineage: Bacteria > Planctomycetota > J058 > J058 > J058 > NORP233. Next base: position 5,098 of record CALDQK010000341.1, on the reverse strand, counting down.
CAGCCTGACGATCCACTTCGGCGCCTTCGCCCTGGCCGACGAGGGCCAGGACCAGCCCGTCGAGGAGCTGGCGCGGGTCCGCGCGGCGCGGGGCGTCGCGCCCGAGCGCTTCGTGGCCTTGGCCGAGGGGCAAGCGCTGAGCGCACCCCAGCGCGCCGCGCTCTCCCGCAGCGAGTAGGTCCGTCGCTCGGGCGACACCGGGCCTCGCCCGACCCGTCCAGGAGGTGCTACAAGAGCGCTCGCTCCACGACGGGTCGTGTCCGTCGCGGGGCTGCGACGGCGGGGGTGTCCGCCGCGCGACCACAGAAAGGAATCGACATGATCAGCGTCAAGCTGCCGGACGGCAGTGTGCGGGAGCTGGAAGACGGCTCCAACTCGGCCGACCTGGCCGCCTCGATCGGGCCCGGGCTGGCCAAGGCGGCGATCGCCGCCAAGGTCAACGGCGAGGTCCGTGACCTCTCGCGGCCCCTGGCCGAGGGCGACGAGGTCGCCCTGATTACCAAGAAGAACGACGACCCCGAGGCCCTCGACGTGCTCCGCCACTCGGCGGCGCACATGATGGCCGACGCGATCCTGCGGGTGTTCCCCCAGGCGCAGCTCACGATCGGGCCCGCGGTCGAGGACGGCTTCTACTACGACATCTACCTCCCCGATCACCGGATCACGGACGAGGACTTCCCCAAGATCGAAGCGGAGATGCAGCAGATCGCCAAGGAGTCGCTGCCCTTCGTCCGCCACGAGGCCGCCGACAAGAACGACGAGGTCTTCAAGCGCTACCGCGCGATCGACGGCGGGGCGAACCAGTTCAAGGAGCAGATCGTCGAGCAGATCGAGGAGCGCGGCGACCAGCTCTCCTTCTACAAGCACGGCGACTTCGTCGACCTCTGCCGCGGCCCTCACGTGCCGCACACGGGCTGGCTCAAGCACAGCAAGCTGATGACGGTCTCGGGCGCCTACTGGCGCGGCGACGCCAACCGCGAGCAGCTCCAGCGCGTCTACGGGACGGCCTTCTTCGACAAGAAGGCGCTCAAGGCCCACCTCCACATGCTGGAGGAGGCCAAGAAGCGCGACCACCGCGTGCTGGGCGAGCAGCTCGACCTGTTCCGCTTCGAGGCCGAGGAGGCGCCGGGCTTCCCCTTCTTCCTGCCCAAGGGGACGGTGCTCTTCAACCTGCTCATGGACTACATGCGCGGGCTGCTCAAGCGGCGCGGCTACCAGGAGGTCAAGACGCCGCTGGTCCTGAGCGAGGAGCTCTGGCACACGAGCGGGCACTACGCCAACTACATGGAGAACATGTTCTTCACGAAGCTCAAGCTGCGCGACGTGAAGGACCCGGGCAACGTCCTCGACAACGTCGAGGAGGAGCGGCCGATGGCCGTCAAGCCCATGAACTGCCCGGGCCACCTGCTGGTCTATCGCAGCCGCCTCCACAGCCACAACGAGTTCCCGCTCCGCTACGCCGAGATGGGCCTCGTGCACCGGCGCGAGCTCTCGGGCACGCGCCACGGGCTGTTCCGCGTGCAGGCCTTCACGCAGGACGACGCCCACCACTTCTGCACGCCCGAGCAGATCGGCGACGAGATCAAGATGCTGATCGACTTCTTCGCGGAGGTCTACGGCGCCTTTGGTCTGGGCGACGTGCGCATGGAGCTCTCCACGCGCCCCGAGAAGAGCATCGGCAGCGAGGAGATGTGGCAGACGGCTGAGAAGGCGCTCCAGGACGCGCTCGACTCGGCCGGGGTCGAGTACCAGGTCAACCCGGGCGACGGCGCCTTCTACGGGCCCAAGATCGACTTCCACATTCGCGACGTGCTCAAGCGCTCCTGGCAGTGCGGCACGATCCAGCTCGACTTCAGCATGCCCGAGCGCTTCGGGCTGACGTACGTCGGGGCCGACAACCAGCAGCACACGCCGGTGATGCTCCACCGGGCCTGCTACGGCAGCCTGGAGCGCTTCCTCGGGATCGTGATCGAGAACTACGCCGGCTGCTTCCCGCTCTGGCTCTCCCCGGTCCAGGTCCAGCTCCTGCCGGTCAGCGAGAAGTTCGTGGACTACGCCAAGCAGGTCAACGAGCAGCTGCTCGACGCCGGCCTGCGCAGCGAGGTCAACGCTCGCGACGACCGGATCGGCTACAAGATCCGCCAGGGGAGCCTGCAGAAGATCCCCTACCTGCTGATCGTGGGCGAGAAGGAGGCCGAGAACAGCACGGTCAACGTCCGCTCCCGCGACGCGGGCGAGAAGGGCGAGCTGAGCGTGGCGGCCTTCCTGGAGTCGATCGCCGAGGAGCGGGAGCCGGCCAAGGCCCAGGCGCTGCAGACGGCCTGAGCGATCGAGGCTCGGCGAGAGGGCGTCGCCTCGGCGGCGCCCTCTCGCGCTTGGTTGGCGTCGCGGCGCGGGTCAGCGCCCGAGGCGCCCGAGCATGGCCCGGACCCGCGCGGCCTCGGTCCGCTCGGGGTAGAGCTCCAGGAAGCGCTCCCAGTCGCGACGTGCTCCGGCGACCTCTCCGCGCAGCTTGCGGACCAGGCCGCGATTCAGGAGGCCGAGGGGCTCGTCGGGCTGGAGCGCGAGGAGCCGACTCAGGGCCATTTCGCCGTGGACCAGGTCGGGTCGCCGACCTCCGCAGAGCTTCTTGGTCAACTTCTGCAGCCGGGCGAGATCGACCTCCAGCTCGATCCAGCGGCGCAGGCAGCGCGTCGCCTCTGCGGGGGGACCCGTGCGCGCGTAGAGCTCGTGGCTCCAGCGCCAGGTGGCCGGGTCGTCCGGCGCCAGTCGCTGGGTCCGCTCCAGGTCTCGGCGCGCCTCTTCGTAGCGCTCCAGCTGGAGCAGCAGCCGCGCTCGGTTTTGGAGGCCGACCGCCAGGTCGGGGTCGACGTTGAGGGCGCGTCCGTAGGCCTCGAGCGCCAAGGCGCGCTCCTTCAACCTCTCCTGCGCGACCGCTTCGTTGACCCACGCGGCGCGCACGATGGCTGGGTCCTCGCTCAGCTCCCGCGCGCGAGTCGCCGCCTCGATCGCGCGGCGAGGAGCGGAGGAGCGCGTCGCGCCCGCGAGGTTGAGCCACGCCGCTGCGTCGCTCGGGTCGCGCGCCACGACCTCCTCGAGGAGCTCGGCCGACTCTCGCAGCTGTCCGCCGATCCCGAGCTCGACGGCGAGCGAGCGGCGCGCCAGCAGGCTCTCGGGGGCGAGCTCCATGGCCCGGCGCGCAGCGAGCAAGGCGCCCGCGTGATCCCCGGTCAGCGAGCGCAGGCGGCAGGCCGTAATCCAGTGCACTGGCGTCTCGGGCGCGAGCGCGAGGGCCCGCTCTGCGTCGGCGAGGGCCGACTTCAGCTCCTGGCGCTCCTCCTTGACCCGCGCGCGGACGTCGTAGGCCGCGCCGCGCTCCGGGTAGAGCTCGACCAGCCGCTCGGCAGCGGCCAGCGCGAGCTCCAGGTCGCCGTGACGCATGCGCTGGAGCGCTTGCTCGGCGAGCAGCTCGAAGGCGTCGGGGTGGTCGATCAGCGCGTCGGCGAGCAGGCCGATCGCGGCCAAGCGGTCGCCCTCTTCGCCGAGGACTCGCGCGCGGCTCACGATCGCGGCCAGGTCGATCCTGCCCTGCGCGGGAGGAGGCGAGGTGCTGGAGCGCGACGCGGAGGCAACCTCACGGCCTCGCGCGACGAGCGCGCTGCCGCCCCCGAGCGCCAGCACGACGAGCGCGCCGGCGGCGAGCCGGGTAGCTCCCACCCGCGGCGCGCGGGGCGGCTCGAGAGAGAGCGCGCGGAGGGAGCTCGCGAGGGCCGCGGCCGAGGCCGGCCGCGAGGCGGGGTCGACCGCGAGGCAGGCCAGACAGAGCGAGGCCAGGGCGCGGGGCGTCTCGGGGCGCAGGCTCGCCGGCGAGCTGACCTCTCCGCTGTCGGTGCGGGCCGCGATCTCGACCAGGCTCGCGCCTTCGATCGGGGCGCGCCCCGTCAGGCAGGCGTAGAGCACGGCGCCGAGCCCGTAGACGTCCGAGCGCGGCCCGATCGCGCTCAGCTCGCCGCGGGCTTGCTCAGGCGGCCAGTAGCCGGGGGTCCCCAGCAGGGCGCCCGTGACCGAGAGCCGCGAAGCGTCCTCCACCGCCCGCGCGAGGCCGAAGTCCGCCAGGAGCGGGCGACCGTCCTCGGCGCGCAGGAGCACGTTGGCCGGCTTGAGGTCTCGGTGCAGCACGTCGCGCTCGTGGGCGTAGGCGACCGCGTCCGCGAGCTCGGCCACGAGGGCCACGCCCTCGGCGATCGGGAGCGGGCCCTCGTCGAGCCGCTGCGCCAGGGTCCCTCCCTCGACGTAGTCCAGGGCCAGCCAGCGCCACCTGCCCTCCTCGCCCGCTCCCCGCAGCGCGACGATCCCCGGGTGGCGGAGCTGCAGCAGGCTCTGAACCTCGCGCTGGTAGCGGCGCTCACGGGCCTGGTCCGCCGCGCCTTGGCTGCGCTCGAGGAGCTTGAGCGCGACGCGCTCTCCCGCCGGGTCGCGCGCGAGGTAGACCGCCCCCGCGCCGCCGCGCGCGATCTCACGTTCGATCTCGAAGGGGCCGACCCGCACGCCCCGAGTCTAGCCTGGACCCTCTCGAGGGCCGCGCGCTACGGCTCCGACGCGGATCGGTCACGGGCTCGACGCTCACGCGCTAGATTCAGCCCTCTGCGAAAGGCCGCGATGACCTCCTCCCTCGCTCGAACGCTCGCGCTGCTCCTGGCGCTGACCGCGCCAGCCCTCGCGCAGGAGGTGCCGCTCGAGGTCGAGGTCAGCGCGGGCTACGGGCGCGGCGTGTTCCCCGCGGGGCGGACCTGCCCGGTCCAGGTCGAGCTGCGGCTGAAGGCCGGGGCCGAGCCCGTGCGCGGGATCCTGCGCCTCGAGACCTTGCCCTCCGAGCAGGACGAAGCGGCCAGCCTGCCCTGCGTGCTCGACTCGCTCGAGGTCGAGCTCGGGCCCGGCTCGGCCAAGCAGGCGCTGCTGGCCTTTCGCCACGGCGGGGGGCCCGGGGTCCGGCTGCTGCTCAGCGACGGGCAGGGGCGGGTCCGCTTCGAGCAGCGGCTGGACTTCCTCGACAGCCCGAGCCCCTTGCCCGCGGGGGTGCCGATCTACGGCGTGCTGG
>CALDQK010000340.1 GCA_937911525.1 uncultured bacterium | reverse complement strand
GGCGCTTCGCCTGGAGCGCGCCAGCGGCCAGCCGCTGGGAGAGCCTCTGCCGGAGGACGCCCAGGAGTTCGTGGCTCAGGCGCTCGAGGACATGCCGCCAGAGGACCGCCCGCTGGCGCGGCGGGCGCTGGAGCTCGCCGCCAGCGGTGGCACATGGAGTCAGCTCCAGCCCGAGGTCGAGGAGCTGCTGACGCGGGGCCGCGAAGGGGTGCTGCTCGCGCTCGAGCTGATGCTCGGCCGCGACCAGCTCGAGCGCGCGTTCAGGACCTTGGAGCGGACCCGGGGTCAGTTCGGCGAGGGGGCGCCCCAGGCTCAGAGGGCCCGTCTGGGACTGCTCCTGGTCGCGTTCACCGGCAGCGAGGCCAAAGACCACGCCACGGCGCCAGCGCACGTCGAGGCGCTCCTCCGCGGGGCGCGCTGGGCTCGGCTCGGAGCGCCTGCGGACCGCGACGCGCTGCGCGAAGCGCTGCGACCAGCTCGGGAGGGTCCTCCCTGGGCCCGCCGCCTGGCGGCCTTCGTGACGCAGCTCAACTACCCGCAGGCCGCGAGACTCGAAGGGCTGCCGCTTCCCGGCGCGCTCTACGGGCGGGCCTACTTCTTCGAGCAGCTGCAAGCGCTGCGCGTCAAGAGGGACCTGCCCTCCCTCGAGCGAGCCGCGCGGGCGCTGCGAGTCACCGATTTCCCGGCGTCGCGGATCGCCCTCGCTCAGGTCACGCTCGCGGAGCTGCCCGCGGAGCTCCGGACTGGGTTCGCTCGCTCGGTCTACCTGTGGCTGAGCGAAGCCCGGGCGACGTTGCGGGAGCCAGCCTGGAAGGGCTGGCGGAAGAGCGCGCGGAAGTCGCTGCTCCTCGTCAGTGGGCTGCTGCGCTTGCATGACGGCGGCTCCGCGGAGGAGGTCTCTGGGATCTGGCGCGAGGCCCTCGGCAGCCACGATCTGCCGACTCCGCTGAAGAATGCGTTTCAGGCCCGCTTCGGCGAGCCCTACACCCCCTGAGGCACGCTCGGGTGAGGCCGCTGCGCTGCGCAGTGGCGCCCCGCCCTGCTAGGCTAGAGCTCGTGACAACCAACAAGATCGGTCGTGACCACTCGCGCTTCCGCCAGATCGTGCGCGGCAAGATCAAGCGAGAGCTGCGCAAGTACATCACCCAGGGCGAGCTGATCGGCCGCAAGGGCAAGCAGAACGTCTCGATTCCGCTGCCCCAGATCCAGCTGCCCAAGTTCCGCTACGGCAGCCAGCAGAAGGGCGGCGTCGGGCAGGGCGAGGGCGAGGAGGGCCAGCCGCTCGGGCAGGGCCAGCCGCAGCCGGGGCAGGGCGGCGAGGCCGGCGAGCAGCCGGGCGAGCACGTGCTCGAGGTCGACGTCCCCCTCGAGGAGCTGGCCGAGATCCTCGGCGAGGAGCTCGAGCTGCCGCGGATCGAGCCCAAGGGCAAGAAGGCGATCACCGCCGAGAAGGACGTCTACACGGGGATCCACCGCCAGGGCCCCGAGTCGCTGCGTCACTTCAAGCGGACCTTCAAGCGCGCGCTCCTGCGCGAGGTCGCCCAGGGCACCTACGACCCCGACGACCCGCTCGTGATCCCGATCCGCGAGGACAAGCGCTACCGCGCCTGGAAGACCCAGCGCCAGCCCGAAGCCAACGCGGTGATCATCTACATGATGGACGTCTCGGGCTCGATGGGCTTCGAGCAGAAGGAGATCGTCCGGATCGAGAGCTTCTGGCTCGACACCTGGCTGCGCAGCCAATACGAGAACATCGAGAGCCGCTACATCGTCCACGACGCCGCCGCCAAGGAGGTCGACCAGCACACCTTCTTCCACATTCGCGAGAGCGGCGGGACCAAGATCAGCAGCGCGTATGAGCTCTGCAAGCGGCTGATCGACGAGCAGTTCCCCGCCGACGAGTGGAACGTCTACCCCTTCCACTTCAGCGACGGCGACAACTGGGGGGGCGACGACACCCGGCGCTGCGTGAAGCTCCTCGACGAGGAGATCCTGCCCAACTGCAACGTGTTCTGTTACGGGCAGGTCAAGAGCGCCTACGGCAGCGGGCAGTTCATCAAGGACCTCCGCTCCTCCTTCGACCAGGACGAGCGGATCATCCTCTCCTCGATCTCGAGCCGCGACGAGATCTACGACTCGATCAAGGACTTCCTCGGGAAGGGGAAATAGCTCCGTGGCCTACACCTTCCGCCGCCAGCTGCCCCAAGAGCTCGCCGAGGCCGCCGAGAGGATCGAGGCCCTCGCCCGCAAGCAGGGCCTCGACTTCGTCCCGATCGTGTTCGAGCTGCTCGACTACGACGAGCTGAACGAGGTCGCGAGCTACGGCGGCTTCCCGACCCGCTACCCCCACTGGAAGTGGGGCATGGAGTACGAGCAGCTCTCCAAGAGCTACGAGTACGGGCTGTCGAAGATCTACGAGCTCGTCATCAACAACGACCCCTGCTACGCCTACCTGATGAAGTCCAACTCGCTCCTCGACCAGAAGCTGGTCATGGCGCACGTGTGCGGACACGCGGACTTCTTCACCCACAACGCCTGGTTCGCGCCGACCAACCGCAAGGCGATCGACCAGATGGCCAACCACGGCACGCGGATCCGCCGCTACGCCGAGCGCCACGGCCACGACGAGGTCGAGCGCTTCATCGACTGCTGCCTCTCGATCGAGAACCTGATCGACATTCACAGCCCCTACATCCAGCGCCGGCCCAAGCCCCGCTACGACGACGACGAGCCCCAGCAGCGCGGCCCCATGAAGCTGCGGTCCAAGGAATACATGGACCGCTACGTCAACCCGCCCGAGTTCCTCGAGGAGCAGCAGCGGCGCCTCGACGAGGAGGCCGAGCGGAGCAAGAAGTTCCCCGAGCACCCCGAGCGGGACGTGATGCTCTTCATGCTCCAGCACGCTCCCCTCGAGCGCTGGCAGAAGGACGTCCTCGGCATGCTGCGCGAAGAGGCCTACTACTTCGCGCCGCAAGCAATGACCAAGATCATGAACGAAGGCTGGGCCTGCGTGGTCGCGGACACCCTCGTGTTCACCGAGCGCGGCCTCCTGCCAATGGAGGAGCTCGTCGCGGGCGAGGCCGGCGAGGTCTACGACGGCGAGCAGGCGCAGCAGGTCTACGACCGGAACGTGATCCTCGACCACCCCACGGTCAAGGTCACGACCCGCCGCGGCTTCGTGCTCGAGGGCAGCAACAATCACCGGCTCCTGCTCGCGGACGGCGAGACCTGGCGTCGGCTCGACGAGCTCCAGCCCGGGGATCGGCTCTCGGTCAGCGGTGGCGGTGGGCGGTGGGCCGAGGAGGAGGTCTCCTTCGAGTGGACACCGCACCAGCGGGTCACGTTGGACCACGTCGCGGAGCGCGCGGAGGCGTCCGTGTGGACCGTCCTGCGGGATCGCTCGGGCAAGAACGTCCTGCGCGCAAGCGAGATCGACGCGACGCTGGAGGATCTCGGCTACGACGAACCCACGAACCTGGCCACGATCGCGCGCCCTGAGGTGCGGATCCCGGAGCGCTTGGAGCGGGACTTGGGCCAGCTGCTCGGCTACCTGGTTGGGGACGGGCACATTTCGCGGGTCAAGCGACACTTCGGCCTCACGACGGGCGACCGCGAGCAAGCAGAGCGCTTTGCCGACCTCGCGGCACGCCTGTTCGACGTCGAGCCAAGGCAGCAACTCGACGGCGACCGCTGGCGAGTCTTCGTCTACGCGGAGACCGTCTCGGACTTCCTGGTCGAGGCTCTTGGGCTCACGACGGGGCCCAGCGCGAGCGAGAAGCACGTCCCCGAGCCGATCTTGCGTTCGCCCGAGCCCGTCGTGCGCGCCTTCTTGCGCGCGCTCTTCGACGCTGACGGCTACGCGGGCGAGCAGGGCGTGATCCTCTCCAGCAAGAGCGAGCGCTTGACGCGCGAGGTCCAGCTCTTGCTCCTCAACTACGGAATGCTCTCTCGGCGTCGACTCCAGCAGGACGGCTGCTGGCACCTCCACGTCGCAGGGGCGTCGGCGGCTCGCTTTGCTGAGCGCGTCGGCTTCGGGCTCAGTCGCAAGACCCAGGCGCTGCACCGCTACGTCACCGAGCGTCAGCGCTTCAAGCGGGAGCGCTGGGAGGACGAGGTCGTCTCGCTCGAGGAGGGGCGGGCGGACGTCTACGACATTTCGGTGCGCGAGTCGCACCGCTACGTCGCGGCCGGCCTGATCAATCACAACTCGTTCTGGCACACCCGGCTGATGACGGACCACATCCTCACGGACGCCGAGGTCGTCGATTACGCCGATCGCCACGCCGGGACGGTGGCGACCTCCCGCGGGCAGCTCAACCCCTACAAGCTCGGGATCGAGCTCTTCCGCGACATCGAGGAGCGCTGGAACAAGGGGCAGTTCGGCAAGGAGTGGGAGGCGATCGAGGACTACGAGACGCGGCGCAACTGGGACCGGGAGCTCGGGCAGGGGCTCGAGAAGGTGTTCGAGGTGCGCAAGATCTACAACGACGTGATGTTCATCGACGAGTTCCTCACGCCCGACTTCGCCGCGCGCCACAAGATGTTCACCTTCGAGTACTCGCGCCAGGCGAGCGACTACGTGATCGCGAGCCGCGAGTTCCAGCAGATCAAGACCAAGCTGCTCGACCAGCTGACCAACTGGGGCAACCCGGTGATCTGGGTCGAGGACGGCAACTACGAGAACCGTGGCGAGCTCTACCTCCGCCACCGCTACGACGGGGTCGAGCTGCGCCTCGACTGGGCCCGCGACGTGCTCGAGAACCTGCACACCATGTGGAACCGCCCGGTGCACCTCGAGACCGAGGTCGAGGGGCGCAAGAAGGTCGTCGGCTACGACGGCGAGAAGCACCACGAGCGGTCGCTCTAGCGACATGAGCGCGTCGGGGGAGATCCCGGCCGACGCCGGGCCCGCGGCGCGGGCGGAGATCGAGCGCCTGCGCGGCGAGCTTCGCCGGCTGCGGACCGAGCTGCGCCGGCTCGAGGGCGTGGTGGGTCAGGCCGGCGACGTGATCGTGACGGCCGACCTCGACGGGCGGGTGATCGACTGGAACGCGGGCGCCGCGCGGCTCTACGGCTACGCGCGCGACGAGGCCCTCGGCATGGACGTCAGCCGGCTCTACCACCACGCCGCCACCCAGCGCGCCATGATGCGCGCCCTGCGCGAGCGGCCCGACGAGGTCGTGCGCCGCGACGTGCGCGTGCGGACCAAGGCCGGCGAGATGCGCTGGGTCGGGCTCAGCCTCTCGTGGCAGCGCGACGAGGCGGGCGAGATCGGGGGCACGATCGGCGTCAGCCACGACGTGACCGAGCGCAAGGGGCTCGAGGCCAAGCTGCGCCGGCTCTCGATCACCGACCAGCTGACCGGCCTCTACAACCAGAGCCACTTCTTCCACCGGCTCGAGATCGAGAAGGAGCGCTCGCGTCGGCTGGGGCACCCCCTCGCGCTCCTGCTCTTCGACCTCGACGGCTTCAAGGAGCTGAACGACACTCGCGGCCACCTCGCGGGCGACGAGCTGCTGCGCGGCGTCGGGCGAGCGCTCTTCGACAACGTGCGCAAGGAGCTCGACTCGGCCTTCCGCTACGGCGGGGACGAGTTCACCGTGCTGCTCCCTGGCGCCAACATCGGCATGGCCGCGCGCTTCGCCGACCGGGTCCGCCTGCGCGTGGCCGCCCTCGACGAGGGCGTGCGCGCCAGCATGGGGATCACGGCCTTCCTCCCGCGCGAGCCGGGGCAGCAGCTCGTGGCCGAGGCGGACCAGGCGATGTACACGGCCAAGCAAGCCGGCGGCGACCGGATCGCGATCCACGATCCCGAGCAGGGCGGACCGCGCCTGCTGGAGAGCACGTGAGCGATCGCGGGTGAGCGAGCAGGACCCGGCGCGCGCGGAGACGCGCAGCACGCAGCTCCCCGCGAGCGATCCGGCGCGCGCGGAGACGCGCAGCACGCAGCTCCCCGCTCAGGTCACGGCGCCGCCGCCCTTGGCCCTCGCGGAGGGAGACGAGCCCGAGCCGCCGACGCCCCCGCAGCCGGCGGCCGAGGAGGGACCGGCCCGCTGGTGTCGGCTCTGCGGGCGCGCGGTCGAGGGCGCGGTGTGCCCGACCTGCGCGGTCGACGTCGAGACCGGCGAGCTGGTCGGCGTGCCCCAGCCCCTCGACCACCGCGCCTCGGCCCGCGCCGAGACCTTCGGCGAGGTCGAGTATCGCGCCCTCCCCCCGCGCCCCTGGGGCGACCTCGGGCGCGAGCTGGCCTGGCAGCTCCTGCGCGGCTCGATCCTGGCGCTGCTCGCGCTCCCCTTCCTCTTCTACGGCTTCTGCCTGCGGAGCTGGACCAACGTGGTCAGCGTGGGGGTGCTGGGCTTCCTGCTCACGGCCCGCGCGGCGGGGGCCTTCGCCTTTCAGCGCCCGCCGCCCGACCAGGCGCCGACCCCCGCGCAGGACGAGCCGCCGTTTGAGCCCGAGCCCCTGGAGTGGGATCCAGCCGCGGGTCTGCGCGCGCTGCTCGAGGGTCTAGGCCTGGCGCTCCTGATCGGCCTCCCGCTGGTGCTGGGCTTCGACCAGAGCGCCTTCAACGCGCTGAGCAAGCAGGGCGCGCTCCCGCCCCTGGCGCGCAGCCTCGCCATGGCGCGGGTCTCCCTGGGGGGCACGGTGCTGTTGGGCTGCCTGGCCTTCACCTTCTGGCTGCGCCTCTACTACCGGCGCCCGGTCCTGCGGGTCAACCTGCGCCGGGGCGAGTCGCCTCTCGAGGCCGCCGCCACCGCCCCGCTGGCCTTCGTGCGCGGGCTGGCCCTGGCCTTCCTGATCGAGGTCGGCCTGCGCTTCCCGCCCCTGGGCGCGCTGGCGCTGCCCCTGTTCCCGCTCCTGATCGCGGGCCTCGTCGACGCGGGGCTCTCTGGCTGGAGCCCGCTCTACCTGCGCGACGCGCTGGCCGCCCACACCTGGCGCGGCTACGCGCGGACCCTCCTGCTCGCGACCCCCGCCCTGGCTGGGCTGGTGTGGTGCTTCCTGCCCCTCGAGCCCGGCACGCGCGGCCCCGACCCCGGCCGGCTCGCGCTGCTCTGCGCGGGCAGCGCGCTCTGGCTGGGCACGCTGGCGGGGCTCTCGCACTTCGACGCCGCCACCCGCTGGGTGCGCGTGCGCAGCGAAGAGGAGCTGGACGCCGCCGCCCACGCGCTCAACCAGGCCGCGGCCGTCGAGGCGGCGCCGGCGCGCCGGCGCGACGAGGGGCCGCTCGAGCTCTAGCCCCCGGGCAGCTCCCAGGGTCCGCCCCAGCGCTCTTCCAGCGCGTCGGCGGCCAGGTAGAGCCCCGAGAGGAAGAGCAGCGGGAAGATCGAGAGCAGGAAGCCGACGTTGAAGAGCAGCGCCGCGAGCAGCGGGCGGCCGAGGCGGAAAGCGAGCGTGGTGCCGGCGGCGGCGCCCCACCAGCCGGCGAGGGTCAGGGCGTGCGGCGAGGTGCTCCAGCGGAGCGCCTCGCCGAAGGCCGCGCCGGTGGCGCCGAAGCCGAGGTCGAGCACGTGGCGCACGTAGACGCCCTGGGCGCCGGCGGCCAGGAGCCCCGCGCCGCCGCGCCACGTACCGTCACGCGCCAGCTGGAGCCCGACGAACTGGCAGCAGTGCAGCGCGATCACCCAGAGCACCGCGAGCGCGC
>CALDQK010000339.1 GCA_937911525.1 uncultured bacterium | reverse complement strand
AGACCGAGTCCGACGAGTCCGAGCCCGAGACCGAGTCCGACGAGACCGAGTCCGACGAGTCCGAGCCCGAGACCGAGTCCGACGAGACCGAGTCCGAGTCTGACGAGTCCGAGCCCGAGACCGAGTCCGAGTCCAAGTCCGAGTCCGCCGAAGCCAAGGCCGAGGCCGAGTCCGAGGCCGAGGCCGAGGCCGACGAGCCCGACACCGAATCGGACGAGGACGAAGCCGACGGGGACGAACCCGACGGGGACGAAGCCGACGGGGACGAACCCGAGCCCGAGGAGGCGCCTTGGGGCGACCCGGTCCTCGTGGGGCCCGAGCCGCAGGTCAGCGTCTACCCCAACGACCCCTGGGAGCCCGACGATCGCCTGATCGACGCCTTCTTGCGCGTCACCTGGGAGCGACCGCTGCCGGAGGGCGCCAACGACTGGGTCGAAGACCCTCATATCTACCTGGTGGACTCCATCTTCGAGGCCGCCGCCTTCGCGCGCGACTCCTACCTCGACCGACTCGGCGCCTCGCAGCGCACGATCAAGGCCTGCGAGCGCAAGCGCGCCGCCGCTGTCCTCAAGGTCCTCCGCTGGGAGGGACGGCTCGAAGAGATCGTCGCCTCGCTCCCTCCCGAGCGCGCCGCCAAGAAGCAGCGCCGCAGGCGCCGTCGCAAGGGCAAGCAGGTCGACGAGGAGCTGCTCTCGCTGATCAGCGAGCCCGTCCTTCCGCGCGACATGACCCGGGCGCAGCTGCAGCAGGCCTATCTGGAGCAACTCGACCACCTCACCGCCGGCGAAGTCCCGCTCAGCAACGCGCTGCGCCTCGCGGTGCTCTTCGCGCCCTCGCTCATGAGCCACCTCGACGCCGCCATGGCCGAGGACCCGCAAGCGGCGATCGAGGACAAGGCGGACGAGCTGCTCTACCCGATCGCTCGCCGGCACAGCCTGGCGCGCAAGGACCGCGACCGGATCAAGCGCTGCACGATCGTCCTGCGGCGCATGCTCAGCGGCGAGGCTCGCCAGCGGACCCGCGGGCGCGATCGCCAGCTCTCGCGCGACTACTTCCGCGAAGCGATCGTCCTGCTCTGGATCCACCTCAAGGCCGTGGGCGCCGACCTCGAGCCCTTCCACTACTGGCAGGATCAGGCGAAGAAGGTCAAGCCGGAGAGCGACCGCAAGCAGGGCAAGCGGGGCCGCGGACGCGGCCGGGGCCGCGGACGCGGCAGACGCCGCCGACGAGGCTAGCGGGGCCTCGCGCCTACTCGAGCTCCGCGCCGATGTCGGTGCGGTAGACCATGCCCTCGAAGCTGATCTCCTTGACCGCGGCGTAGGCCTTGCGCCGAGCGTCGGCGACGTCCTCGCCGAGGGCGGTCACGCCGAGCACCCGGCCGCCGTTGGTCACGAGGCGCCCGGCGCGCATCTCCGTGCCCGCGTGGAACACCACCACGTCTTCGTGAGCCTCGGCCGCCTCGATCCCAGTGATCTCGTAGCCCTTGCGATAGCTCCCCGGATAGCCGCCCGAGGTCAGCACCACGGTCACCGCCGGGCGCGGGTCCCACTCGACCTCGACCTGGTGCAGCTCGCCCGACGCCGCGGCCCAGAGCAGCTCGAAGAGGTCGCTCTTCAAGCGGGCCAGCGTGGGCTGGGTCTCGGGGTCGCCGAAGCGGACGTTGAACTCGAGCACCCGCGGGCCAGCCGGGGTGAGCATCAGCCCCGCGTAGAGCAGCCCCCCGAAGGGAGAGCCCTCGGTCGCCAGCGCGTGGACGGTGGGGACCAGCACTTTCTCTTCGATCCGGTGCAGCAGCTTGGCGTCGACGGGCGCCGGCGAGACGGAGCCCATGCCGCCGGTGTTGGGGCCCACGTTGCCCTCCCCAGCCGCCTTGTAGTCACGCGCCGGCTCCAGCTCGACCAGGGTGCGGCCGTCGGTCACGACCATCACGCTCATCTCGGTGCCCTTGACGAACTCCTCGATCAGCACCGTCTCGCCGGCCTCGCCGAAGCTGTTCTCCTCGAGGCAAGCGCGGAGGTGAGCCTCGGCCTCGGCCTCGTTCTGGCACACGGCCACGCCCTTGCCGGCCGCCAGGCCGTCCGCCTTGACGACGAGGGGGTAGTGACCAGCCCGCTCCAGGTAGCGACGGGCGGCCTCGATGTCGCGGAACTCCTTGAAGTCGGGCGAGGGGATGTTGTGCGTCCGGCAGAGGCGCTTGGCGTAGCTCTTGGAGCCCTCCAAGCGAGCCGCCTCGCGGCGAGGACCGAAGGCCTTGTGCCCGAGCCGCTCGAGGCGGTCGACCAGGCCGATGCAGAGGGGCGCCTCCGGGCCGACCACCGTGAAGTCGATGTCGTTGGCCTTCACGAAGCCGGCCAGCGCGTCGAGCTGCGTCGGCTGAATGTCGACGCGCTCGGCCACCGCCGCGCAGCCCGCGTTCCCGGGGGCGACGAACACCTTCTCGACTCGAGGCGACTGCGCGAGCTTCCAGCACAGGGCGTGCTCGCGCCCGCCTCCACCGACGACCAGAACCTTCACGGCGCCTCCCTCAGGCAGGGAGTGGGTGTACAGCAGGCCCCCTGAGCGGTCAACGCCGCCCGCGGATCGAGCTCAAGGAGTCGCGCTGGGGTCCCCGATCAGGACGCCCTCGGGCCACGTCCGCGGCGCGGGAGCCTTGCCCGCCAGGTAGCCGTCGACCTCCTTGAGCTGCGCGCGGACCCGATCCTCGTAGCGGCGGTTTCGCTTACGGCGCAGGAACTCGCGATAGGACTCACGCGCCTGCTCCCAGCGCTTGCGGGCGGCCTGCTCGTAGGCCTCCCGCTGAGCAGCGAGCGGAGAGTTGGGCCGGCGCGGGGCGAGGTAGAGCAGCTCGCCCCAGATCTTGCGCACGTCCCCCAGGATCGCCCAGGTCTCCGGCGGCGCCTCGGGATAGAGGATCGCCCGCTCGAGGTAGAGGTTCGCCTGCGGGTAGTCCCCAAAGGCCGAGTGGTAGAGGTTCCCCAGGTTGTTCGCCCGGTGGAAGCTGACCTGGCGCTGCTTCACGAAGCAGTCGAGGGCCTCGCGCGCGAGGGCCTCCGCGTCGCGGTTGAGCAGCTCGATCCGCTGGTCGACGGCCTCGAGCAGCTCGGCGCTGCCGAGCTCCTCGTACTGCTTCCGCAGCCGGATCAGGGTGTCGATCTCGGCCAGGTGATTGTGCCGTTGGTAGGTCGCGATCAGCGCCAGGTTGTTGAGCGCCTTGCGGTGCGGCTCCATGGCGGTGACCTTGCCGTAGAGCTCGCGAGCCTTGTTCTGAGTGCCGACGAACTCCTTGCCGACGAGGCTCCAGCGCGAGGGCTCGAAGCCCGCGACCTCCTTGGCTCGCAGCAGCCGCGGCTGGGGAGTCAGCTTGCTGACGTTGAGCACCAGCAGCCGCGGATCGTCCGCTGGGCTGACCAGCCCCCGCAGGTGGCACCACTCGATCTGCCCGTCCGGGTAGCGGAGGAGGTGCGTCTCGCGGTTCTGGTATTCCAGGCCGAGGTTGATCCAGGAGCGCGGCTTCTGGGGCGACTTCAGCACGATGTCATGCCACAGGGCCAGGCTGCTGCGCCAGACCTTGTTCCGCTGCCAGGTGAGGTAGGAGCCGCCCAGCGCGAGCAGCAGCACGACCCCCAGGTAGAGCTGCGAGCGCAGGTGCTCGGGCGCCCACAGCCGCAGCGCCCGCTCGACCACCGCGGCCGCCACGAGCCCGACCCCGAACATGGGCAGGTAGAAGCGGTGCTCGTAGATCACGTCCGCCAGCACGATCAGGCTCGAGCTCGGCGCGAGCACCACCCCGCCCAGCACGAGCGCGAAGGCTGGGATCCGCGCCCGCCCGCCGTAGAGCAGGGCCAGCGCCGCTGCCCCGAGCAGACTCGCGATCGAGAGCAAGGTCACCAGCGGATGGGTGGTCAGGGGCTTGGCGTAGCCCTCCTCGACCTCGGGGGCGACGGCGAGAGGGTAGTCGTGATCGAGGTTGAGCCCGTAGGGCAGCACGGCCAGACGCACGTAGGTGTGCGCGACGTTGGCCTCCGTAGGCAGATACTGCGCCGGACCGAGCGGGACGCGCTCGCGCCCGCCGAGGAGCACGTATTTGCCCGTCAGCTGATCGGTGACCTTCTGGCCGCCGACGGCCAGGACGCCCACCCCTGCGAGCAGGATCAGGACCAGCCAGGGCGCCAGGGTTCGCGTTCGCCCGGCGTCACCCAGGAGCCCCTTCAGCCCGCGCAGGAGCCAGGGAGCCCCCGGCTCGGCCCCGCTCTTGGGCGCCGGCTCGCGCGCGAAGAGCAGCTCCCAGGCCACGATCGCGACCGGGAGGGTCGCCACGATCTCCTTGACCTCGAGCCCGACCCCGAAGGCGACGAAGGTGCCGCTGACCGCCGCCGCGTGCCAGCGCTCGTCCATGCCGCGCTTGACCAGGACCACGGTCCCCACGATCGCGGCCACGATCACCCCCAGGCCCAGCTTGACGCAGAGGGAGAAGCCGAGGGCCTCCAGCCGGGCCAGGATCACGAGCCCGCCGAGGAGCACCCCCGCCGCAGACCACAGCAGGGGCGTCAGCCAGGGAGCGCTCCCCGCGTCGTCGTGCTTCAGCCTGCGCCGCGAGAGCGCGAACAGGATCAGCGCCGTCAGGTAGCAGGTCGCGGCCATGGACTCGGCGCGCTGCGAGACGTAGGTCACGGCCTGGGACTGCATCGGGTGGAGGGTGAACACCACCCCGACCATCAGGGCCGCGATCGCCGGGTAGCGGTTCGCGCTCAGCGAACGCCGGAAGGCCGGCGCGGTGAAGGTCAGGTAGGCCAGGAGCGCCGCCAAGAGCCCGTTGAGCAGGTGGACGGCGTCGTTGAACACGTGGACGCCGGTCTTGGCGCGCGAGAGCCAGGGGTCGCTGGGTGGCGGCTTGTCGGCCAGCCCGTTCAACCACCAGTCCTGATACGCGAAGGTCATGTAGGTGACCACGCGGAAGGGGTTCCAGCGGAAGATCTCCTCCGCGGCGCGCATGCTCCCCTTGCGCAGCTCGCGCAGCTTGCGCATCGGCGAGTCGTCCTCGCGCACGGCGTCCCGCATGTAGCGGCGGAGGGTCGGGATTCGCACCTGGTCCAGGGCGGTGTGGGTATCGTCGAAGTGATACCCCGAGTTCAGGTTGCTGCTCCAGACGGCAGCCCCGAGCACGAAGAGCAGGCAGAGGCCGATCGCCAGGATGACCCGGGAGCGCGCGGGGTCCCACGCCGGGAGCGCTTCCTCCAGGCGAGTCAACTCGCGCTCGATCTGGTTGCGCGGCAACCCCAGCTCGTTGGCGATCTCTTGCGGCTCGAGTCGAGTCGCCAGTCGACGCACCCGCTGGAGCTGCTCGTCGTTCAAGGGCTCGTCGCCCATATAGAGCCTCCCTAAGGCGCGGGAGACTAGCACGGGGCACCCTCAACCCCTACCGCTGGCTCAGCTTGCGCGCGAGCGAGGGAGCGCTGGCGCGCGTTGGGTGCCCCTAAGCTCCTTGGCTGCTGTGGAGCCGCGTCAGGAGACCCCGCTTGAGCTCTTCGCTGCGGGGGCCGCCGGCGCGGATGGTCAGCTTGCGCCCGCCATCCTGGTGGTCGAGCTCGAGGCTGAGGTGGTCGGCGGGCAGCGCCTCGGCGACCTTGTCTGCCCACTCGATCAGGGCCAGCGCGCTCCCGCCAATCGGCAGGTCGAGCAGGGTCAACTCGGCCGCGTATTGCATCCGATAGCAGTCCACGTGGACGGCGGGGATCCGCCCCTCGTGCTCGCGAGCCAACACGAAGGTCGGGCTCGTCACGTCGTCTTCGTCGACTCCGAGCGCGGCGATCAGGGCCTTGCAGAGGGTCGTCTTGCCGGCGCCCAGGTCGCCGATCAGGCCGATCACGTCGCCCGGCGCGACCAGCTCACCCAGCGCGGCGCCCACTCGGCGCGTCGCGTCGTCGTTTTCCAAGTCCAGAGAAGTAGTTGCTGTAGTGTCCGACATGTTCCCTAACCTATCGAATACGCGGTCGATCTCCGAGGCTCCATGCAAACCCTCCCCAACTCCCAGAGCTCTGGTGCCGCCAGCGCGCTCCCGGCCGAGCGTCGAGCTCGCCGAAGCATCCGTCAACTCTCCCGCCAACTGGTCGACAAGATCGCGGCGGGCGAGGTGGTCGAGCGCCCCGCTTCGGTCGTCAAGGAGCTGCTCGAGAACTCCCTCGACGCCGGCTCGACCCGGGTCGAGCTGGAGGTCGAAGGCGGCGGCTCACGCCTGATCCGCATCAGCGACGACGGTCACGGTGTCCCGCGCGAGGAGCTCCACCTGGCGGTGACCAGTCACGCGACATCCAAGATCCAGATCGCCGCGGACCTGTTCCAGATCGCGTCGCTCGGCTTCCGCGGCGAGGCGCTGGCCAGCATCGCGGCCGTGAGCCACCTCCGGATCGCTTCGCGGGCCGAGGGCGAGGACGGCGCCGAGCTGCGGGTCGACGGCGGGCGCATGGGCATGGTCCAGGACGTGGGCCTCCCCCAGGGAACCACGATCGAGGTCGGCGACCTCTTCTACAACGTGCCCGCTCGCCGGGCCTTCCTGCGGACCGAGCGCGGGGAGCTGCGCGCCCTGGTCGCCGAGGTGCGGCGCCAGGCGCTCTGCCGCAACGAGGTCTCCTTCCGGGTCCTGCACGAGGGCAAGGTCCTCCTCGACGCGCCCGCCACCGACGAGCCCCGCGAGCGGATCGCCCAGATCCTCGGTCGAGAACTGGCCGAGGACCTGCTCGTGATCCCTCGCGACGAGGGCGAGGGCCTCGCCCTGCGCGGCTACATCTCTCCCGTCGACCGCAGCCGCGGAGACTCGCGCCAGCAGTTCTTCTTCCTCAACCGCCGCTGCGTGCGCGACGTGACCCTCCTGACGGCCATCAAGCAGTCCTACGCCAACCTGCTCCCGCCGCGCCGCCATCCGATCGCCTTGCTCTGGATCGACCTCGACCCTGCCGCCGTGGACGTCAACGTGCACCCGCAGAAGGCCGAGGTGCGCTTCCGCGCCGAGCGCATGGTCTTTGGGCGCGTCGTCAAGGCGACCCAAACCGCCCTCCGAGCAGGCGGCATGGTGCGCGAGCTGCGTCTCCCGCAGCGACACGGGCTGGGCGCCCACCCCGGCTTCGCCCCGCCGGCCGCTCCGGCGACCTCCGCCACCCTCTGGGCCACCCCCCAGGCAGGTCCCCAGGCAGGTCTCCAGGCAGGTCCCCAGGCAGGTCCCCAGGCATGGGGGGGGGACCCCGCTGAGCCGGGGAGCCGCCCCAGCGAGCTGGTGCTCCCCTTCAGCGCTGCGGGAGCAGCTCCGCTGAGCGGAGGCGGCGGCTTGGGCGGACGCTTCTTCCAGCTCCACCGCAGCTACGTGGTCGAACAGAGCAGCGCCGGGCTACGGATCGTCGACCCGCACGCGCTCCACGAGCGAATCCTCTACGAGCAGATCGTCGCGCGCTTCGCCGAGCAGCCCCTCGAGAGCCAGACCTTCCTCTTTCCGCTCGTGATCGAGGTGACGGGCGAAGAGCAGCTGATGCTCGACGAGCGGGCCGAGTCCCTCGACCGCCTCGGCTTTCAGGTCGAGCCCTTCGGACAAGGGCTCGCGGTCCACGCCGCTCCCCGCCTCTTGCGGGCCGACCGCGTCGAGCGAACGCTGCAAGACCTGCTCCGGGAGCTCCCCGCTCAGCACGGCGAAGAGCCTGGCCAGGGGCTCCTGCACGACCTGGCCGCCCACCTCGCCTGCCGCTCCGCCGTCCGCTTCGGCGACCCCCTCGGTGACGCCCAGATCGACGAGCTGCTGCGCCAGCGGGCGGAGGTTCCCCGCGGCCACTGTTGTCCTCACGGTCGCCCTACGGCGCTCGCCCTCAGCCTGGACGAGCTCGATCACCGCTTCGGCCGGCAGGGCTTCGTCGCCCCCGAGCGCTGAGGTCCACGGTGGCTATGGCGCCTAAACCAAAGATCACGACCTGCTTGACGGCCCCTGGGGGGACTGCTACTCTGCCGCGAATCTGTCGTAACGCCTTGAGTCACAACGTCCTTGGCAGTCTCGAGTGGGGTCGAGAGCGGCAGCAGAAAAACGGTCTGCCTCGGCGGAATGGCCCGCTGAGTGGCCCTCGTGGCCGCTCACTCGTCGCAGTCCGAGGGGATAAAGAAGGCCACGAACGGTTGGCCTGTAAGAGGGGGAGCTTTCGATGAAGCCCACGAATCGACGTCTGCGTTGGTTGGCGAGCGCCGCCGCCGCAGGCCTGATGGCCTTCGGTCTCGCGGTTGCGCAGGGCCAGGACGCCGCGCCTGAGCGCAAGCCCGAGCACCTGGTGCAGGTCGAGACGACCGACGGAAAGACCGTCAAGGGACGCTATCGGGACCAGGGGGACAGCGTCGTCCTGGACACCGAGGACGGCCCGGTCGAGATTCCCAAGGCGAACATCAAGTCGGTCCGGCAAGCGGAGGAGATCCCCGCGCCCGTGCCCGCGACTCCGGCTGAGGCGCCCGCGCCCGCTGACGAGC
>CALDQK010000338.1 GCA_937911525.1 uncultured bacterium | reverse complement strand
CCGTGAAGACCGGCCGCCGCAAGCACGACGTCTCGCGCGGCGCCGCCAAGAAGACCGGCGGCGCCCCGGCCGCCGCCGCTGCCCCCGCAGAGGGTGCCGAGGCGCCTGCCGCCACCGAGGAGGCCGCCCCGGCCACCGAGGCCGCGCCCGCCGAGGCCGGTCAGTAATCTCGCCCCGGGGCCGGCGCCAACAGCCGGTCCCCACCTCCGCGTCAACTCGAATACACTCCCCAACCCGCGGGGGCGCTTCGCCCCCGCTCAGCTTCGGCTCAGCCCTCACACCGGCCTTTTCGGGTGAGCGCCGCGAGCCTCGAGGACGGACATGGCTACGATCTCCGCCGCCCTGGTGAAGCAGCTTCGCGACAAGACCGGCGCCGGCATGGGCGCCTGCAAGAAGGCCCTCGTCGAGACCGAGGGCGACGTCGAGGCTGCGGTCCTCGTCCTGCGCTCGAAGGGCGTCAAGGCCGAGACCCTGACCCGCGCGACCGCCGAGGGCGCGATCAAGCTCGACCTCGCCGACGACGGCAAGTCGATCGCGATCGTCGAGCTCCGCTGCGAGACCGACTTCGCGGCCCGCAACGAGCACTTCGTCGCCCTGCTCGACACGATCGCCAAGGCGGTCCACGAGAGCGACCCCAAGAGCGTCGACGAGGCCAAGGAGATCGCGGCCGTCAAGGACGGGATCCAGGACGCCGCCGCGGTCAAGATCCGCGAGAACATCCAGCTCTACACGGCGAGCCTGCGTCGCCTCGAGGGCGAGGGCAAGATCGGCACCTACGTGCACCACAACGGCAAGGTCGGCGTCGCCATGGGCGTCACGGCCTCGGCGGACGTGGCCGGCAAGCCCGAGTTCGACGCCCTGCTCAAGGACCTCTGCATGCACGCCACGGCCCACCAGCCGAACCCGGTGGCCGTCGACAAGGACAGCGTCCCCAGCGACCTCGTCGAGCGTGAGCGCCAGATCGCGCTCAAGACCATCGACGAGGACCCGAAGATGGCGGCCAAGCCGGACGAGATCAAGCAGAAGATGGTCGACGGCAAGCTGCGCAAGTTCTTCGAGGAGCGCGCGCTGCTCGAGCAGAAGTTCGTCAAGGACCCCAACAAGAGCGTCAAGGACCTCCTCGCCGCGACCGGCAAGGAGCTGGGCGGCGAGATCTCGATCGCCTGGTTCGTCCGCCAGGAGGTCGGCGCCTAGTCATGTCGGACGGCCCGCTAACCCGCCATGCCTCGCGTCCGCGCTCCCAGCGAGCGCGGCGGCTAGCGGGTTTGGGCCGCACCTCATGGCTCAGGCCGTGTTCCTCAAGGCGCTCGCACCGGCCCCTCCGAGTTGACCAGGAGCTCTCCCGTGCCTGAATCGAGCGCCACCTCGCCCTCTGCCCGCATGAAGCTGGCCCAGAAGGGCACTCAGCGAATCCTGCTCAAGCTCTCCGGCGAGAGCCTCGGCGCGACCACCGGCGACGGCGGCAAGTCCGTCGGTGTCGGCATGAGCGAGATCGAGACGATCGCCGAGAACTGCGCGGCGATCCACAAGCTCGGCAAGGAGCTCGCCGTCGTGGTCGGCGGCGGCAACCTGATCCGCGGCGCCGACCTCGCCAGCCACGGCATGGGTCGCGCCACCGCCGACTACATGGGCATGCTGGCCACGCTGATCAACGCGCTGGCCCTCCAGGACGCGCTCGAGCGCCTCGACGTGCCGACCCGCGTCCTCTCGGCCGTCTCGACCCACCAGTGCGCGGAGCCCTACATTCGCCGGCGCGCCGTGCGCCACCTCGAGAAGCGCCGGGTCGTGATCCTGGCCGGCGGCACGGGCAACCCCTACTGCACGACCGACACCTGCGCGACGCTGCGCGCCCTCGAGCTGGGCGCCGACCTGGTCCTCAAGGCGACCAAGGTCGACGGCGTCTACTCGGACGACCCGGTCACCAACCCCGACGCAGAGCGCTTCCAGCACCTGACCTATCGCGACGTGATCCGGCGCGAGCTCAAGGTCATGGACGCCACGGCGATCGCCATGGCCATGGAGCACGACCTGCCCCTGCTGGTGTTCGACTTCAAGAAGAAGGGCAACTTCGAGCTGGCCGTTCAGGGTGAAGAGGTCGGCACCCTGATCAGCTCGGAGCCGCTCTAGAGACGGCAGAGAGACCATGAGCTACGACGAGGTCCTCCTCGACACCGAGGAACGAATGGAGAAGTGCGTCGAGCACCTCTCCGACGACTACAGGGGAATCAAGAGCGGCCGGGCGACGCCGGGCCTCGTGGAGGGGATCCGGGTCGAGTACTACGGCTCGCCCACGCCCCTCAAGCAGCTGGCCAACATCGGCGCCCCCGAGCCGGCCCTGCTCGTGATCAAGCCCTTCGACCCCAGCGCGATCAGCGAGATCGAGAAGGCGATCCAGAAGTCGGACATCGGGATCACCCCCATGACCGACGGCAAGATCATTCGCCTGCCCGTGCCCTCGCTCTCCGAGGAGCAGCGCAAGAAGTACGTCAAGCTCGCCAAGGACAAGGCCGAGGCCCAGCGCGTCGCGATCCGCAACGTGCGCCGCGACGCCAACAAGGCGGCCGACGGGCTCAAGAACGACGGCCTGCCCGAGGACGACTGCGACAAGCTCAAGGGCGAGATCGACGACCTCACCAAGAGCTACACCAAGAAGATCGACGACGCGCTCAAGGCCAAGACCGCGGAGCTGATGGAGGTCTAACCTCCCCCGCGAGCCACGATCGTCCTGGGAGCCTGGCGCCTGCCAGGCTCCTCTTCGTGTGGGGTCTCGCCCTCCCAGCGGAGTCGCTCTTCGCGTCTTGGGCACGAGCTTCGCTCTCGGGGACGCTCGTGGGGCAGGGGGCTGCCAAGTCCTGTGTTCCGGTCCGACCCCGTCAGGAACTCAACGGCGTATCGTGCTCTCCATGTCGCTCACTACCGCGCCACTTTGCCCGCGCTGCCACCAACCCGTCGCGGAGGAAGAGCCCCTCACCTGTGAGGGCTGCCTCGCGACGCACCACCGCCGCTGCTGGCTCCAGGGCGGCGGCTGCTCCGCGCTGGCGAGCGCCTCGGCGCCCGCGCCGGCCGCCGAGCGCCCCCACCAGATCCGAGTTCGACGACGGAGCTGGCAAACCCAGGAGGAGGCCGAGCGACGGTCCCAGCTCGTGCGAGGGCTGGGCGGTCAGAGCGAGGCGGCCGGGGTCGACCCCGCGCCCGCAGCGCAGCCACAGGAGACACAGCCGGAGACGGCCTTCGTGCGCGGCAACTGGCACGCCCGCGCCGGTGAGCGGCGCCACTGCGTCAACTGTCGGGCTGAGTTCACCGTCACCAAGGTCGGCGAGTACCGCTGCCCGCGCTGCCTCCAGCGAGGCTGGTGGTTCGTGGGCGCGATCTTCCTCGCGGTCGTGCTCTGGAAGCTGATCTTCTAATGGCGTCCAGCAACGATCGCCTGGTCCTGCTCCTCGCCCGCGCCCTCGCCAGCGGCGACCTGGCCGCGCACCAGGTCCTGCCGGCCCTGCGCGAGCTCCTCGGCGAAGGAGACCCCGCCACCCTGGCCGAGCTCTCGAGCGCCCTCGCCGAGGCCGAGCTCGAGAGCGCCGGCCCGCTGGCCGAAGAGGTCAACGGCGCCCTCTGCCAGTCGGCCCGCGCCGCGAGCGAGCCCCTCCCTGGGCTCCCCTCGGACCTGCGCCGCGGCTGGGCGGACCTGGCCGCGATCGACCGCAGCGCGCGGGCCCTGATCGCGCACGTCCGCCAACGCGCGCACCTCAGCGCGACCGGCGAAGGGCGCGAGCTCCAGCCGCAGGTGCGCGCCAGGATCCTCGAGCTGCGCCGAGAGCTCGCGGGACACCCTCACCCCTGGGCGCACCTGGCGCTCACCAGCGAGCTGCTGGACGAGCGGCTGCGCCCGGTGTGGGAGCAGCGCCTCGCCTACGAGCGCGCCGAGGCCGAAGCCGGGCGTGTGCCGAGCACGGTCCACGACGAGGAGGCCTTCCTGCAGGCCCTGGTCGGCGCCTTCCAGCTCGCCACGGACGCCGCCCCAGGCGCAGACGCCGCGCCCGACGACGAGCGCCAAGCCCTGCGCGCCCGGATCCTGGACGCGCTCCTCGCCTGGCCCACGCCCGCGACCGCGGGGGCGCTGCTCGAGGTGTGCCACGAGGAGTGGGCTCAGCGCCGCGCCTGCGCCGCGCTCAGCTTCCGCTTCCCTGCCTCGCCCGAGCTGAGCCACTGGAAGAGCGCCGAGGTGTGGCTGCGCTGGACCGCCGAGCGCGCGGTCGGCGCCGGGCAGCGCCGCGCGACCTTCGCCGCGGCGGCGCCCGAGCTGGGCTACGTGTGGGCGCTGGGGCACCAGCCGCAGGACGTGCTCTCGCAGCTGGTCGAGACCCTCCGCGAGCGCGTGGGCGGGCTCCCGCGCGAGGCGCTCTATCGCGGACACGAGCCGCGCGTAGCGGGAGCGCAGGCGCCCGAGGCGGCGACGCCGACTGCGGCGGCGGCGATCGCCCCGACGACTGCGGCTGCGACCACGACCGCGGCGGCGGCCGCGGCGCAGCTCGTCACGCCGGCGGCGCCCGTGACGGGACCGGAGACGGAGACGGAGACGGAAGCGGCCCCGGAGACGGCGACGGCCCCAGAGACGGAAGCGGCCCCAGAGACGGAAGCGGCGCCGGAGACGGAAGCGGCGCCCGTGACCGTGACCGCGCCTGTGACGGTGCCCGGTCCGCCGCCGCCGCCCGCGCCCCTCGGGGAGCCCGTGGCCGAGCCCGGGGACGAGGCGCCCCTCAAGGTGCCTGCCTTCTCCCCGGTCGCCCTGGCGGCCTACGCCGCCGACGCCCCCGACGCCTTCGGCGAGGAGAGCGTGCAGCGCGAGCGGCGCGGGATCCTCACGGCGCCGCCCAAGCCCTCGGTGTGGGACGAGCACCTGCGGCCCCTGCTGGCCGAGAACTGGTACGTGGTGGTCGGCCTGGCCATGGTCCTCGTCGGCGCCTCGCTGATGGCCTACTTCACGTGGGACAGCTCGCCGCTGCTCCGCTACAGCCTGCTGCCCTTGCTCCTGCTCAGCTTCACCCTCGGCCTCGGTGAGACCGGCTTCCGCATGGCTCGCGCCCAAGAGGTCTTGCGCGGGACGGGGCTCCTGCTGACCGGGGCGGCCGTGGCCCTGATCCCGCTCAACTACCTGGGGATCAGCTTGGCCGCCGCGGACGGCGACTTACCCGGGCGTTTCCTGGTCGCCGGGATCCTGGCCCTCGTGATGCTCGGCGCCAGCGCCCTCGCGCTGAGGCGCTGGGCGAGCTGGGTCCACGAGGACCTGGCCCCGGGCTTCGTGCCCCCGCTCCTGGCCTTGAACGTGATCGCCACCGCGCTCCCCTTCAGCGCCGCGCTGGTGCCCGAGCGACGCGCGCTGGCCCTGGCGCTGGGCGCCCACGTCCTGCTCGGCGTCCTGGCCTGGGGCGTCCACCGCGCCCTGCGCCTGCTCACGAGCGAGCTGCTCGAGGAGCGCACGACCTACCTCTTCGCCGGCGCCTGCCTGTTCGTGACCTTCCTCGAGGGCGTCCTCTGGAGCCACGCCGCGGCGCGCGTCCTGCCGCACCCGGCGGCCTACTCGCTGCTGCTGGTGCTGGGCGGCGCGCTGGTGCTCTCGATCGAGCGTGTGTTCCTGCGCGTCTCGGGCGAGGACACCCACCGGCCCGAGTCCTTCCTCGGCTTCGGCCTGATCCTGCTCGGCCTCGTCGTCTCGACCTTCACCCCGCCGATGCGCGTGCTGACCTTCTGGGCCGCGGGCGCGGTGTGGCTGATCCAGTCGCGCCGGCGCGAGGGGCTGCTCCACCCGGTGATCGGCGTGCAGCTGCTGGTGCTGGGCGCCTGCGCGATCGGCCTGCACGAGTGGTTCCCCAAGAGCGCCGAGCTCAACGGGCTGCCCTTCCTGGGGCTCGGGATCGTGGCCGGGCTGGGCGCCCTGCGCGCGCTCGCGCGCCGGACCGAGGACGAGGGGATCGCGACCGCGGCGCTCGAGATCCAGCCCTTCGTGCTGGCGCTGACCGGCGTGGTCAGCGCGCTCAGCCAGTGGCACTTCCGCTCCGCCCCCTGGGCCACGGCCCTGGTGCTGGTGATCTGCGGCCTGGTGTTCCTGCTGCGCGCGCTCAAGGAGGAGCGCGTCGACTGGGTCCACTCGGGCGTGGCCCTGTTCGCGCTCGCCTTGCCCTACCTGGGCTGCGCCGACATGCGCGGGCGCCAGCTGCACGGCAACGCGATGGTGTTCGGCCTGGGCGTGCTCTCCTGGGCCTGGCTGGCGGCGGTCACCTTCAGCGGCCACCCGCTGCTGCGGCGGGCGCGCTCCTCGGTCGT
>CALDQK010000337.1 GCA_937911525.1 uncultured bacterium | reverse complement strand
CTCGCCCCCGCCCCCAGTCCTTCGAGCGTGGCCGCCAGGGCCGCCGCCTCGCGCAGGTAGAGGTCCTCGACCCGCTCGCGCGCGAAGCCCTCCAGGAGGAGCGCGCGCAGCTCCTCGGGATCCCAGCTGGCGATCAGCGGCGCGAGCCGCTGCCAGACCGGGTGGTCCGCCTCTTCGGCGGGTGCTGCGACTCGCGGCCCGCGCAGTGGACCCTCGCTGTGGCTGAGCGACCACGCGCCGGGGCCCGCGATCTCGGCGTAGCCCTGGAGCTGGACGAGCGCGCGCGCTGCCTCTCGGGTGGTCTCGAGCAGTCGCTGCCGCCGGCACTCGGGCCGAGCGCGCTGGTCACCGCTCTGCACCCAAGCCTCCAGGCGCGAGAGCACCGTCGCGCGCTTCCCCCTTCGCCACGGGGAGAGGCCGCGCCAGAGGTGGCTCGGACGCAGCGGGCCCTCCTTCGCGGCGACCCCCACGCCGACCCACACGCGCTCGCCGACGCGCAGCGCCAGGACCCCGCAGCGAGGCGGTTCCTGGTGCGCGAAGCGAGCGGGCCCCGCCGCCAGCTCTTCGAACGCGTAGTCGGCCCGCTCGTCCACGCGACGCCCGAGAGCAGCCTCCAGGACGGAGAGCAGGGGACGAAAGCTGAGCGCGGTGACCCGCGCCAGGGGCTGCGTGAGCGGAGGGGCCGCGGCGTCGACGACCTCGTAGAAGGCCTCTCGCAGGCGCCGCCGCAGCTTCAGCGCGGCGTGGAACTCGGGGTCCCCCGCCCGCGCCAGCTCCAGGAAGAGCGCCCGGGCCGCCTCGGGGTCGCCGTTCGCGGCGAGGCGCTCGAGCTCTTGGCGCCGCGCGTCGCTCATGCCTCGGCGTCCGCCTCCTCCAGGCAGGCGAGCTGGTGCGGACCCACCAGGGCGTAGACCCGCCGCCAGCCCGGGGCCAGGAAGGGCTCGGTCCCCTCCAGCTCGACCGCCCAGCGTTGGCTCCAGCTGGGCCACGCGAGCGCCTCCACGCAGCGGTTGGGCTCGGCGAGCAGGAGCGCGTCGCGGGAGAGCCAGGCTGGCGTCATGGTGTTGAGTCGCTTCACACCGCCGCTCGGAACCTCGCCGTCGGAGCGGGGGTGCAGGTCCAGCAGCCAGCTCGAGCGCAGCCAGCCCAAGCGCTCGGGGCCGAGCGCGACCGGAAAGCCCATCCCCAAGGTCCAGCGCGGCTCCAGCTCGTCTGGGTCCGTGAAGTAGCCGTAGTAGCGGCCCGCCGCGCGCAGGCCCCCCTCGGCGTCGCTGAGCGGCGAGCCCGCCATGGCGAAGGCCAGCTCGACCCGACGGGGGTGAGCTGCCAGCGCGCGCGGCGCGCCCCGGGCCGACTTCCACAGCAGCTCGGGGGGACGCTCAGGGTCCGCGAAGGAGTAGGCGGCGCGCCCCTGGGGCAGCACGAGCACCTCGCCGACTCGCCGCGCCTGCTCGCACTTGCCCGCCAGCGCGATCCGATAGAGCTCTCGCCCCGTCCACAGGTCGTAGCCGGCGAGCTGCCGGCTCCCCAGGGCGAGCACCACGGTCTCGGCGAACTGCCAGCCGGCCTTGGCCTTGGGCAGCTCGTGGCGCAGCTCCCCGGTGTCGCTGCAGAGCAGGTGCACGGCCTGCTTGCTCGCGACCACGACCCCGAGCGGCGAGGCGGCCCACAGCCCCAGCGGGCGCGAGCGCCCAGGGACCTTGATCCGCCAGCGCTCACGGGGCGGGCCGCTCAGCGAGGGCAAGTCCGCGTAGCGCGCGCCGGGGCGCAGGCGCAAGGTCCACTGCCCGCCGATCCGTCGCCGCGCCTCGGGGTCGTCGCGGCGGGAGAGGTCCGCCACGAAGGCCGCGTCGTCGCAGCTGAGCGAGGTCCAGGGGAGCTCGCCGCCCGGGGCGGTCACCGGAGCGGACGTCTCGACCGCGCTCGCCGCGGGCGCGCCGCGTCCGCCTTCCCGTTCGCGCAGCCGCCGCAGCAGCTCCGGGAGTCGCTCCCGCGGGACGAGGTCCAGGTGCTCGACCTGGGCGACCTCGTGCAGGAGCTGGCTCCAGGCAGAGGGCCCGAGCTGCAGGCGAGCCCGCAGCGCCTCGACGCGGACGTGGTCCTCTGGCTCCAAGGCGGTCCCCACGCCCGCCCAGGCTTCGAGCACGATCAGCAGCTCCTTCGCCTCCAGCTTGCTCAGCGCGCTGGGGTCCGCGCGCCCGAGGTGCTCCCGCGTGATCGCCGCTCGCTCGGCCGCGCTGTAGGGCGCGAGGAGCGCCTCCAGTCGCTTGGCGTCCTTGCGAGCGGGCTGGGGCGCGTCGGCTGGCTGGGGCCGAGCGTAGGGCTCCGGATCCAGGCTGGCCCAGGAAGCGTAGCCGCGCGGGCCGGCGCTGGCCTCGAAGCGACAGAGCTCACGGGCCACGGCGGCCGGGGCGCGCAGGACCCGCTGCACGATCGAGCGCGCGGCCGGGACGCGCTGGGCTTCATCCTCGGCCCACGCTCGCAGCCGCTGGGCCTGGGTCGCTGGACGCCCCCCTGGACGCCACCCCGAGAGCCCCTCCCAATGCGATCCCGGGCCCGCGCTGCCGACCGCACGCGCGATCCCCAGCCCCACCACCAGGTCTTCCTCGACGCGCACCACCAGCGCGTGCAGGCGCGCGCGGTGCTCGGGATACCAACGGCCCGCGGCCAGCTCGCGCTGAGCGAAGCCGACCTCTGGGGTCAGGTCGCTCTCGAGCGCCTCTGCCACGATCGCCAGCAAGGGCGCGCAGCGCGCCGCCGCGCCGCGAGGCGTGTCGTCGAGGAGTTCGAAGAGCGCGGCGCGCAGCTCTCGCCGCAGCGCGGCCGCCGCCAGCAGGCTCGGGTCCCGGATTCGCGCCAGCTCGTGCAACCAGGCCTGTCGGGCCTCGGGGTCCCCGCTCGCGGCGAGGCGCTCCAGCTCCTGGCGACGGGCGTCGCTCACTCAGTCCTTCTCGCGCACCAGGCGGCGGAACTGGGCCTCGCTCAGGATCGCGATCTTCTGGCCCTTCTTGCGCAGCTGCTCGGCCTTCTTCAGCTTGGTGCCCTTGTGGCCGTCCTTGTAGTTGGGGCTGCGCCCGCCCTGGACGACGACGTCCACGTCCTTGGTCATGCTGCCGGCCACCGCGCCGCCGGCCTGGCACACCAGCACCTCGGCGTCGAAGCGGCGGATCGAGAGCGGACCCGTGAACACGACCGTCTTGCCCTTGAGCGAGCGGATCTTGACCGGCTCGGGGTCGGGCTCGCCCTCCAGCGCCTGCATCAGCTCGTAGGCGTCCTGATAGCGCTGCTTGCGCGGGCCGATCGCGCGCTCGAGGACCCGCTGCAGGTCCGCGCTCACGCCGAGCTTGGCCACGTCCTTGGGCTTGAGCTGCAGCTCCGGGTCGCCGCCGCGCAGGAGCATGCAGAGCAGCTGGCCCATCTGGAACACGTCGTCGACGGCCCGCCAGTAGCGGTGCTCGTCGGTCAGGAAGCCCTGGGTCACGAAGGCCGGGTTGAAGGCGTCGATCGTCTGCGGCGCGCCAGCCAGGGCGTGACGCGCGATCCCGAAGTCGCCCAGCTTGAGCGCGCCCTTCTTGCCGGTCACGAACACGTTCATGGGCGTCAGGTCGCGGTGGGTCGCGCTCCCGCCGTGGAGCTGGTCGAGCAGCTTGAGCAGGGCCACGGTCTCGCGCACGGCCCGCTTCTCGCCCCAGGGGCGCCCCGTGGCCTCGAGGTAGTCCACGATCGTGCCGTGCTCGGCCAGCTCCAGCACCAGGCAGAAGGCCATTCGGCCGGCCTTGCTCTTGGGCGCCAGCGGGAAGGTGTCGAGCATTTGGATCGCGCGCTTGCTCCGCGAGAGCAGCTCGCCGAAGTAGGACTCGCGGTGCCAGCTGGTCTGGTCGAGGGTGACCTTGATGCACACCTCGTCGTAGCGCTTGCCGCGGCGGTTGAGCTCCCAGGCCCGGTAGGCGGCGCCGAAGCCGCCCTCACCGAGGACGTCCACGATCTCGTAGACCTTCCCCGAGACCGGGCTCTGGACCTTCTGACCGCGCTTCAGGCGCTTCACGAGAGGTAGGCCCGCACCTTCTCCAGCACCTGCTCGGCGGTGAAGCCGAACATGGTCAGCAGGTCCTCCAGCGGGGCCGAGGCGCCGAAGCGGTCGATCCCGAGCTCCAGGCCGCTCGCGCCGGTGAAGCGCTGCCAGCCGAAGGTCACCCCCGACTCCAGCGAGACGCGCTTGGTGCAGCTCGGCGGGAGCACCTCGTCCCGGTAGCTCTGCGGCTGCTCGGCGAACACCTCCCAGCAGGGGAGCGAGACGACCCGCGCCGCCGTGCCCTCGCCCTGGAGCGTCTGGCCGACCTCGACCGCCAGGGGCAGCTCGGAGCCGGTCGCCATCAGGATCACGGCCGGCTCGCCCTCGCACTCGAGCACCGTGTAGCCGCCCTTGCGCACGCCCGCGGCCGCGCCGAGCGCGGAGCGGTCGAGGGTCGCCACGTCCTGGCGGCTGAGGATCAGCGCGTGAGGCGCCTTGCGCTCGACGCAGCAGCGCCAGGCCTCGGCCACCTCGTTGGCGTCGCCCGGGCGCCACACCTCGAGGCGCGGGATCGCGCGCAGGGCCATGTAGTGCTCGATCGGCTGGTGGGTCGGGCCGTCCTCGCCGAGGAACACGCTGTCGTGGGTCAGCACGTGGACGACGTGCAGGTTCATCAGCGCGGCCAGGCGGATCGAGGGCCGGTTGTAGTCGCTGAACACCAGGAAGGTCCCGCCGAAGGGGATCAGCCCGCCGTAGAGCGCCATGCCGTTCATCGCCGCCGCCATGCCGTGCTCGCGCACGCCGTAGCGCAGGTTTCGCCCGTCCAGCGCCTCGGGGCTCAGGTCGTGGCTGTCGTTCATGTAGGTCTTGACCGAGCCGGTCAAGTCCGCGCTGCCGCCGATCAGCTGCGGCACGTGGGGCGAGATCGCGTTGAGGACCTTGCCGCTCGAGTTGCGGGTCGCCGTCCCCTTGCCGGGCTCGAAGCTCGGCCACTCGACCTGGCTCAGGTCGACCTCGCCCGCGAGCATGCGCTCGAGCTGGGCCAGCGCGTCGCCGTGCTCCTGGCGCAGCGCCTCGCGGCGGGCGTTCCAGGCCTCGCGCGCGGCGCGCCACTGGGCCTGGCGCTCCTCCCAGCGCGCCTTGACCGCGCCCGGGATCAGGAAGGGCGTCTCGGGCCAGCCGAGGTTCTGCTTGGCCAGCTTCAGCTCGTCGGCGCCGAGCTTGCTCCCGTGCACGCCCGAGGTGTCCTGCTTGTTGGGCGCGCCCTTGCCGATCACGGTCCGGCAGGCGATCAGCACCGGCTTGTCGCTCTGCTTGGCCACCTCGAGCGCGGCCGCGATCGCGGCGCGGTCGTGACCGTCGATCCGCGAGGTCGCCCAGCCGTAGGCCTCGAAGCGCTTGAGCACGTCCTCGCTGAAGGTGATGTCGGTCCGGCCGTCGATCGAGATCTCGTTGTCGTCGTAGAGGACGATCAGGTCCTTGAGC
>CALDQK010000336.1 GCA_937911525.1 uncultured bacterium | reverse complement strand
CAGCAAGCTCCCCTAGGGCTCGGTCCATGAGCGCTGCGCCTGCCTTCATGCGCTCGTGGGCCTGGCGCCGAATCGAGTCACGCTCCTCTGGCGGCAGGTCCGGGAGCCGCATGAGCTGCGGGTAGAGGTCTCGAGGCGGGGGAGCGCCCATTCGCTCCATCATCTTGCCCATGCCGCCGCCCATCATTCCGGTGCCGCGCTCGCTCGGACGACTCGCAGGTCCCTTCTTCTTCGTGTCGCCTTGGCCATTTTCGCCCGCTGGGTGGTGTTTTGCATGCTCGTCGGGTGTTTGGGCGAAGGCGCTGGGCACACCTGTAAACACGAGCGCTGTCATCAAGAGTGTGAAGCGTAAGGTCATGGGAGGCACGCTTACCGCGGCGACTGCGCTGGCCGCGACGCGGGACCGGACTCTTTCGCTGAAGATGTCGCATTGGGCTCTTGTGTCACCCTGTTGCGCTGCTCGGCTGTGAGCAACTTGGCCGCTTCTCCGACCGCGCGAATCTGCAACAACCGCATATCAGCTTGCAGGCTGGCGATTGCGCGGATCTTCGCCTCGATCGCGGCTGCGACAGGCTTGTCTGCCGCTGTCAAGAGCCACAGCTCCTGCTCGGCTTGGCTGATCTTTCGCTCACTCGTAGCCACGTCGAGGAGAACTCGTTGCCGAATTCGGCTCAGCGCCTCCTTCTGCTTTGTGCTGAGCTGCAGGTGGTCGGAGTGATCGAGGAACAGCCCAGAAGCACCCACATGATAAAGGTGGGAAACGCCGGGAAACCCCGGGAGGCTCGAGGTAGAGAGCTCGGGTGACGGGGTCTTCCCCATGGCCGGTCCCATGCCCTTCATGCCGCCCATGCCCATGCCGCCCATGCCCATGCCCTTCATGCCGCCCATGCCCATGCCCTTCATGCCGCCCATGCCGCGACCTTGCATGCCCATGCCCTTCATGCCGCCCATGCCGCGACCTTGCATGCCCATGCCCTTCATGCCGCCCATGCCCATGCCGCGCATGCCCATGCCGCGCATGCCCATGCCGCGCATGCCCATGCCGCCCGTGCCGCGACCCTGCTTGCCCATGCCCTTCATGCCGCGACCTGCCGTACTTGTTGCGCCTGGTTTGGGGTGACCAGCAGCCAAGGCGGCTTCGAGCTTGGCGACCTTGGCCCTGAGCTCCGCAAGCTGAGCAGCGAGCGAGCCTTCAGTTCCACCCTTTCGACCTTGGTGATTGGAATGGTCGGAGTGTCGGTCCGACTTCTTCGGTGGCTCCTTTCGGTCCTGGGCAGACGCCAAGGATGCCACAGCAACAGCAGCTGCCACCATGACCATCACCCCCACACTCCGGCTATACAGTCGTGACATCTTGTTCTCCTCTGAGATTCCAGGTCACCGTTCCAAGCGACACTAAACAAGCGATGCTGATCATTATCCTACGCGCCCAGGAACCTGACTGAGCCCGTGTTGTTCAAGCTCGGTTCGGGGATCCTGAACCTGGTGACGGCTGCTGGTGCTGGAGTTCCGCCTGCTCTCTGCCAGCACATGAATGAGGTCAAACGTGCTTACGATTCCGAGAGCCCGCCTGTCCCTGGCGACGACGAGGTGACGAATTCGGTACGTGCTCATGAAGTGCGCCACCAGGGTGACGTCCACGTTCTCGGGGATCGTATAGACCGGGGTTTGCATGAACTCCCGGACAGCGCGTCGAGACTCTTCGGGCGACACCCCCACGAAGTCGGCGCACGTGATTATCCCGCATAGATCACCCCAATGGTTCATGACGGGCACGGCGTGAAAGCTCCCGTCTCCCAAGAGCCGGCGCACTCGTGCGATCGGATCGCTGTCCTTGACGGTCGTGAGCGCCGTTGTCATGAGGGCTTTGACCTTCATCGGAAACTAACTCCAGGCAGATGCGGTCATTGGCCACCGGAACCGGGTTGCGTAGCGCAGATGAACATGGCGTCCGCACCGCAGTTCGAGCACACGTGCTTCACCTTCTCCGACTTGCCGGAGCCTTCCCCCGTGCCCACGACTCGCACGTCGCCTTTGCAATCGGAGCACGTGTGTGATTTTCCCACCGTGAGAAGGTCCACGTGGGCCGTGCCGCTCCCCACTCGGTGGAACACGACGTTCCTACACATGCTGCACACCATCGCGAGGCAATCGCCGGCAGTGAGAGCTTCCGCCTCCGCCTGAGTGTCGATGTGTTTCATGTGTAAGGGACGGGCCCCGCCATGTTTCGTCGTCGTCGTGCAGCCACCGAGCAGAGTCACCATCGCAATGGTGACCGCGAGCGTGACCACATTCACAAAACCTGCATTCACAGTACACTCCATTTGGGCAACGAGGCCCGTAGTTCGTGGGCCTTGGTAGGCAACCAAGCTTGTTCTCGAACAATTCCGGCAATGCTCATGATCTCTGTTCTTCGGTCTGAGCAGTCGACCGTGCTCCAGGCTCGCCGCCACCCGACCGTTCGCTGCGCGTCGACCATCTTGGAACGAACCTCGGCGTACGCTCCATGTATTCGGCATACTCGACTGGGAACTGCTCCAGGGCGTCTTGTTCTTCACGCTTCGCCAGACGGACGTACATGGCGATCACGAAGGGCCACAGCAGCAACGTCGCCAGCGTCGGCCACTGGATCATGAAGGCGAGCGTGATGATGAAGATCCCCGTGTATTGGGGGTGGCGCACGTGCTTGTAGAGGCCGTGAGTCACCAGCTTCCCGTCAGCTTCATACACGAGCTGCCAACCCGACGAGATCATCCAGAGCCCGAGAATCAGCAGCGCGTTGCTCAGCGCCATGACGATGAACCACCCGTTGCCCAACCCAAGCCAAGTGATCAAGTCGCCGAGCAGGTGGCCGCTGATGTGGTCGAGACCGATCTTGACGCCGAAGAAGTGCCCCAAGAGATAGATCGTGAGCGGGAACCCGTACATCTCGGCGAACAGGGCCACCAGAAATGTCGCCAGCGCCCCGCCAGATCGCTTCTCCAGTCGAGTCCTCAACGGAATGAAGCGAACAATGAAGAAGAGGCTGATCACCACCATCGTGATCACCAACCCCCAACTCCCGTAGGCGTACTCCTCATGATGCATGGGGAGTCTCCAAGGGAGCTGTTGGAGCTGCCGAGCCCAAGTTGTAGATGACCGCGAAGACAGCGCCAAGCAGCCAGCCGAGAATGAAGGTCTCGAGCACGCCGACGACCATCTCGGTCCAAGGCATATCCCAGCGCATGACGCTCTCGACGTTGATGCCGTGCAGCAAGCTGTTGAAGAAGCGAACCGACGCCTCTCGCGGGACCGTCGCCATGACGAACACGCAACCGACGTACAGCAAGGTCATGGTCGCCCCGAGGGCCAGGCCGAATCGCTTGACGCTCAACTCCTCCCTCATGGTGTGCCTCGTTCTCTACGCGAAACATGGCACACGCGGTGAGGCGCTGAGTGGTGGCCAGCAGAGCACCTCCTGAACTTCACGGTCGGCGCTCCTCTCCATGGCTCGGACTGCCCGTCCTCATGCGACGAGGGCCGACGGACAGGTCGCCAAGCCGGTCTCCGGCCTCAACCAGTGCCCTGCCCTCGAACTGGAGGAGCTTGGCGCTCGTCGTTGGGTCGCCGCGGAGGAGGCGGGCCACGTCCGGGGCAAACTGGATCGGTCCTGTCCGCGGCACATGGGTTCCTTTGGGCAGCACCACCACGCCCGCGCCGCTAATGAACGGGAAGCGCTCGGCGTCACGGACAGGGTCGTGACCGATGGCCACACCTGGAGAGACGCTGCAGTTCTTGTCCATGAGGACGCGGCGCAAGTGAGCATCGCGCCCAACAGCGCAACCAGAGAATATCAGCGAGCCTTCGATCACTGCCCCAGCCTGGACCAAGCAGTCATGGCTTAGAAGCGAGCGTTCAATCTTGGCGCAGGCGACGATGGAGCCCTCACCAACCATGCTCCAGCGCACCGCTGCGCCCCCCAACGAGAACCGCGCTGGGGGGTAGTGGCGCTGAGCGCCTCTGATCTTCCACTGAGGGTTGTAGAGGTCGAGCGACGACTGGGGTCGCAGGAGGTCCATGTTGGCGTCAAAGAACGAGTCTATGGTCCCCACATCCCGCCAGTAGGGGTCGAGCACCCGCGGTGTGCCTGGGATCCGGTTGTTGCGAAAATCGTAGACAAAGACGCGCGCCCCCTCTCGCACGAGCCTGGGAACAACGTCCTTCCCAAAATCATGCTCTGACGCCTCCTCTTCTGCATCTGAGCAAAGCGCATCGACCAGGACCGCTGTCCGAAAGATGTAGTTCCCCATGCTCACCAAGCAAGTGTCTGGTTGACCTGGCAGCGGGACAGGCTCGGCGGGTTTCTCCTGGAAGCCAGTGACTCGACCCTGCGCGTCGACTTCGAACACCCCAAACCGATGCGCCTCCGACCGCGGAACGGGGAAAGCAGCGATCGTCAGGTCAGCATCCTGGTCGTAGTGCGCTTCCTCGAATTGATCGACGGCGAAAGCGTAGACGTGATCGCTGCCGAAGATCGCCACATTCTCGGCAGACGAGCGCTGCACGAGGTGGAGGTTCTGATAGACGGAGTCCGCGGTCCCCCTGTACCAACACTCTCCCAACCGCATTTGCGCTGGGACGACCTCAATGAACTCCCCCATGCCAGAGAGACGCCAGTTGTGGTTGACGTGCCTGATCAGGCTCGTGGCCATGAACTGCGTCAAGAGATAGACGCGCCGATATCCCGAGTTCATGAGGTTCGAGAGGACGAAATCGACGAGGCGGTAGCGCCCAGCGAAGGGCATGGCAGGCTTCGCGCGGTAGCTGGCCAGGGGACCAAGGCGGGAGCCTCGGCCGCCTGCCATGACCAGCACGGGCGTGGTCTCCCGGCTGATGCCGTATCCCACTATGCGGCCGGCTCGAGCCTTGCACGCAGGGCTCGCTTCAGCCCCGAGAACCTGGGAGATCGCATCATGCTCTCTGGCCCTCATTGTTCGGGGACCTCGGATGGCAGTCGTCTCTCACTGATCTTCTTGAGGGTCTCCAGCAAGCGAATGGCCTGCCCAGAGTTGGCTCCTCCAATGAGGTCACTCAATGACACCACGCCAACCAAACGGCCTTCGCCGTCCGTGACGGGCAGCCGTCGCACCTGGTGCACGCCCATCAGTTGGCAAACATCTTCGACGCTGTCGCCCAACCCGCAGGAGTGCACGCACTGGGACATGGCGCTTGATACAGCCAATTCCGTGAGCCGTCGACTCTGCAGGTAAGCAGCCATGCAGATGTCTTGATCCGACAGCATGGCTACGACACGACCGTCCTCCACGACAGGGATCGCACCGCAATCCTGATCCCACATGAGGTTGGCAGCGTCATTGAGGCTGTCGTGCGGTGCGCACCACGCGAGGGGATCGCGAGTCATCAGTTGTTCGATAGGCTTGGTGGCATCCATGGTTACTCCTTGCATTGGCCGCGGAAGTGGTGATCAGAAGGACAACCTCAGGAATCCAGCGACCGCGGGGCCCTCCTCGCTCGTTACGAGGCCGAGAAGGTGGATACGCCGCTGACCTCGTGCGTCTTTGGGGAGCAGCGAAAGGCCCTGGGGAGAGATGTTCAGGACGAAGGGGATGCGGAAGTCCTCGAAGAGCGGCACGGGATCCACCGCGTCGGGGCTCAGGTCGATGCGGGCCAGCTCCTGGATCGCGTGGTGTTCGCTCCAAGCGGTCGTGGTGGCGAACACGACGACACGGCGCGGCTTGGCCGGTCGCGCCCTGCAGACCAGCGTGCCCGAGACGCTAAGTGTCCCCTGCTTCTGATCCTCGGTGACCTTTAGCTCTTCGCGGCTGAAGCGGCAGCAGCCTACTCCCACGACGTCGCCTGCTCGTGAGACGAAGCACTCCTCAGCGGAAGAGCACTTGGCCCAGGGTCGTCCAGCGACCTCCTCACCGCTGCACGCTGCCAGCGTTGCCCGCAGCGCAGCAGGCAGGTCGCCACCTGGCCCCAGCCGTTGAGAGTCCTGCTCAGCCGAAGGATGAGGCCTTCCGCTTCGCGCAGGCTGCACAACAGGGGCGCTCGTGCAGCCCAAGAGGGCCAGCGTCAAGATGAGGGGAGGATATGACGCGCGCGCAGACGAGGTCATTCCCCGCTCCCCTCCCCGGACGACGTGTGCTGCTTCGAAGAGCTCTCCACCGTCGGAGAACCCCTCCCCCCCAGGATCACGAGGGCATGGATGGCGAGCGACAGCGCCAAAAATGTCGCCAGCGCCATGATCTTCAGTGGCCATGAGGTCCGTCGCAGCACGATCCCCTCCGCTCACTCAGCTCAGGCACTTCTGCGCCGGCCTGCGGCACCGGGACGGGGCTCGCAGGATGCCGTGGGTCGCGCGCCTCCTCCGCCTCGACCACGCGGTGCAGCGTGTGTACCAGCGAGTCCGGGCTGAGGCTGATCGAGTCGATCCCCTCCCCGACGAGGAAGGCCGCGAACTCCGGGTAGTCCAATGGTGCCTGGCCGCAGATTCCAACTGGACGACCGCCTGGTGGGCGGCCTCGATGATCATCGCGCAGGCGCGCCGCACGGCGCCGTTGCGCTCGTCGAACAACTCCGCGACCCACTCGGAGTCGCGGTCGACGCCGAGGACCAGCTGCGTCAGGTCGTTCGACCCGATCGAGAAGCCGTCGAAGACCTCGGCGAAATCCCTGGCCAGAAGGACATTGGCGGGTATCTCTGCCATGACGTAGACCTCCAGGCGGTTCTCCCCTCGCTCCAAGCCGCCGGCTCGCATAGCCTCCAGCACGGCCCGCCCCTCGGCCGGAGTGCGGCAGAAGGGCACCATGACCTTGAGGTTGGTCAGTCCGAGCTCCTGACGGACGCGCTTCACGGTTGCGACCTCGAGCAGGAACCCCTCCTGGTAGCTGGGATGGTAGTAGCGGCTCGCGCCCCGCCACCCGAGCATTGGGTTCTCTTCATGGGGCTCGAACTGTGCACCGCCGAGCAACCGGGCGTATTCGTTGGTCTTGAAGTCGGAGAACCTCATGATGACCGGGCGCGGCCAGAAGGCTGCTGCCAGCGTGGCAATGCCCTGGGTGAGCACGTCCACGAGGTACTCCTTGCGGTCTCGCCAACCCCGCGTCAGCTCGGCGACCTCCTCCCGCAAGTGCTCCGGCAGAGACTCATACCGCGTCAAGGCCAGGGGGTGAACCTTGACCCAGTTGGTGAAGATGAATTCCATGCGCACCAGGCCGACACCATCGCAGGGGAGCTGGGCGTAGGCGAAGGCGCGCTCCGGATCAGCGAGGTTGAGGATCACGCGCGTCCGAGGCTTGGGGAGACTCGAAGGATCGATCTCTTCCACGCCGAAGGGCAAGCGGCCCCGGTAGACGCGGCCCACCTCCCCTTCCGCGCAGGAGACCGTGAGCTCCTCTCCCATGGCGACGCGCCGTCGGGCGTCGCTGGCGCCGACCAAGGCCGGAATTCCCAGCTCCCGCGCC
The DNA here is from genome assembly GCA_937911525.1 of uncultured bacterium. GTDB lineage: Bacteria > Planctomycetota > J058 > J058 > J058 > NORP233. The sequence goes on along the minus strand of CALDQK010000336.1, from coordinate 4,095 downwards.
ACGATGGCGGCGTGAGAGGTGCGACCTCCACGCTCGGTCACGACTGCCGCTGCGAGTTTCAGGATCGGCTCCCAATCCGGATCCGTGATCTGGGTCACGAGCACGTCGCCCTGCTGGAACGCTTTCATGTGGCTGGGATCGCGAATGATGCGAGCCGGCCCTACCGCAACGGCGTCTCCGACCGCGAGACCCTCCACGAGACACTCCCCCTGCTCGGGGAGGCTGAACAGGCGCAGGACCGGTCGCAGTCGTTGGCTGTGGACGGTCTCAGGGCGAGCCTGGACGATGAACAGCTCACCAGTCGGGGCGTCCTTGGCCCACTCGATGTCCATGGGCGTGGGACGGCCAGCGAGTCGGCTGTAGTGATCCTCGATGGAGAGCGCCCAGCGCGCCAGCTGCAGGATCTCTCCGTCCTCCTGCGAGAACCGGTCGCGCTCATGGGCAGGTACGGGCCGATTCTCCAGGCGATGCCGGGCCTGGTCGTATGCCAGGCGCAGCTCCTTGGACCCCAGCTTCCTCCGCAGGATCGAGCGCCGCCCCTCTCGGAGCGTCGGCTTGTGGACGTAGAACTCGTCGGGGCCAACGCGGCCCTGGACGATGTTCTCCCCCAGCCCGTAGATCGACGTGAGGTAGACGACCTCCCGGAAGCCCGAGTCCGTCTCCAGCGTGAAGATCACGCCAGAGGAGGTGGCGTCGGCTCGCGCCATGCGCTGAACGCCCACCGACAGGGCCACGTCGAAGTGGTCGAACCCCATGTCCTCGCGATAGCTCACCGCGCGCGCCGTGAACAGGCTGGCGAAGCAGCGCCGCACCGTCTCGAGGAGCTCTGCTTCGCCCCGAACGTGAAGGAACGACTTCTGCTGCCCGGCGAAGGATGCGGTCGGCAGATCCTCTGCCGTGGCTGAGGACCGTACAGCCACGTGGATCCCTTGTGGATCTCCAGCCGAGAGCTGGCGGTAGGCGCCGCGGATGGCGCCTGCCACTGGGGCCGGGAATGAGCCCGCCAGGATGTGCGCGCGGGCTACCGCGGCGCGACTCTCGAGCAGCTCGACATCTCGGCAATTCATGCCCTCGAGGAGGTCGCGCAGCTCGCGCTCCAGGTCGTTCTTACGCAAGAAGGCGCGGTAGGCCGCGGCGGTGACGGCGAAGCCGTCGGGTATGCGCACGCCCAGGTCCGACAGACCCCTCAGCATCTCGCCGAGCGAGGCGTTCTTGCCTCCGACTTCGGCCAGGCTCTCGCTGCCCACGTCCTGGAACTGGCGGATCCAGGGCGAGGCTGCTGCTCCGTGCTCGTTGCGTGTGGCGATCGTCACTTGCGCCGACCCGAGGATGGCGCGGCCTCGGCGTTGACGATCAGGGGGAGACCGTCCTTGCCGATCGGGACGAAGTAGTAGCGCGTGTTGTCGCCCTCGAACGCCCGGTACTGGATGTACTTCTGGGTGAGCGTCTTGTCGATCGCCTCCTGAGCCTTGGCCTGAGCCTCGCCGCGGAGGACGATCGCCTTGGAGTCGCCCTCAGCCCGGATGGCCACCGCGTCGGAGATCCCCTTGGCCCTCGTTCGGGCGATCTCGGCGTCCCGCTCTGCCACCTTCAGCTCGAACTCCTTCTGCTTGGCCTTCTGCTCCATCGCCAGCTTGTCGGAGATCGAGCGCGTCACGAGCTGGTCGTACTGAATGTGCTTGATGGCGACCTGCTCGAGCTCGAGGGGTTTCCCCTTCAGGAGTTCCCTCAGCTTCTTGAGCACCTCCTGCTCGATCTTCGGCCCCTCCCGGGCCAGGTCATTGTGCTTGTGCAGTGCGAACTCGCTCCGGGCCAGGGTCACGAGCGCAGGCCGGATGACATCCTCGTAGTACGTGGGGCCGATCAGGGTGTGGAGGTCGTGAAGCCGCTTGCTCTCGGGCCGGAAGGTGACCGTTACGGTCGTGGGGACGTGCAGGTCGTCCGCCGTCAGCACAGCGACCTCCTCGTCCCGGCTCTGCCACGTGACGTCATAGATCACCATGTCGTTCCAGGGCCACTGGAAGTAGAAGCCCTCGGGACGCACCTCGGCCTGAAGCGCCGGCTCGTCGAGCACGACGTACTTCAGCCCCATCTCGCCTGGCTTGACGGTCGTCCCCGCGCAGCCGGTCGTGGCGAGCAGGGCCATGAGCGCGAGCCCAATCCCTCTCGGTGTCTTGGTCTTTTGGTCCGTCATTGGCTGGTTCTCTCAGTAGCCGCCGAATCGCTGGGCGATCCGGGCCTGCACGATCTGCTCGTGGAGCCCATGGAGCCCCTTTCGTTCGGGTTCAAGACTGCAGGCGAGCGAGCAGTACTCCTCCGCGGTGCGAATCGAGCCTCGCTGCAAACAGAGCCGTCCCAGCTCCAGGTAAGCCTTCGTCAATCTCGCTCGGGCGGTCGTGGCCGTCTCGATGAGCTGTTCATTGAGGGCCTCCTCGTCGGTGAGGGATCGGACTCCCTTCCGAATCAGCCCGTAAGCCTTCTTGTAGGTGTAGGCGGCGCGCCGGAGCAGGTGCTCGTCCTTTCCTGCCCGAAAGTGCCGCTGCAGGCTCCCGGTCTTCTTGTCCGCCCGCTGCAGGTAACCGCGGGCTCGTTCGAGGTTCCGGCGAAGGGTCCGCTTCTCTCGGTCTGAGCTAATCCGCTCCCTGGCTTCCTTCTTGTCTTGTGCTTTGGGCAGCTTGTGAAGGAGCCGGCGTGCCTCCACGGCGCTCTTCGTGCGGGGATAGCGCTTCAGGATCGAGTTGAGGTAGAGCCGGGCGCGAGCCGGATGCTCGACTGCGAAGTAGGTCCTCGCGATCTCGAGTAGCCCGTGCGCCAGTGACTCCAGCGCGCGCTCTGCCAGTTGTTCTGCACTTGGCTTGAGCTTCGGGTCCAGCTTGGCCGCGAGGCGGGCTTCGACGATGGCGTGGGCGAAGAGCCCCTTCTGTGCGCAGAAGCGTGCGAGTTCCAGTCGCTTGCTTGCACCTGAGCGATCTATTCGTGCGACCAACAGCTCGTAGTGGCTGGCTGGGTCGAGGCGATTGGCCGGCAACGTCAGCTTCTCTTCGCGAGGGAAGAGGGTGGTTACAACGACGCGTTCGTAGGTGACCGACGTCACGTCTCCGATCAAGACCTCGCCAGTCTCAAGACGAACTGTCTCGGCGAATGCGGAGGTGGACATGAGGCACAAGAGTGCTGCAGTGTGGAGGGTTCGCATGCAGAACCTCTGCGCAAGCGACGCGCCAGACCTCGCAAGCCCAATCGGCTCGATTGTGCGCCCAGGAGCATTTCAAGTCTGAGATACGCCTCCCTCGTTAACGGGCGCGTGCATTTCAGATCTGAAGCCTTCGTGAGTGTCATCGACCTAGAAAGGAAAAGCCCCTGATTGCAAACGTGTGACTGGTTGTCGCAAACGTATGACTGGTTAGCAGAAGTCGTGGCAACACCCTTGACCTCAGCTTGGCAGTTGGCCCTGAGCTTGCTAGGACAACCCTCCTAGCCTTCGCTGGAGGAAGCTATAGGGTGGAACCGGCGCATTCGGAGAGACAGAAGGGGCCCAGCCAAAGCAGCCCCGACCGCTGTGAAACTCGGACGGGCGAGCCTCACAAGGCTCGCGGTCAAGCAACTCAAGGGTGGACCAGCCTGGACGGTTCGCCCTCGCCGCTCGGAGTCACATGGCTCCCTGCTGACGGTAGATACAACTTCGCCCTCTATTCGAAGCACGCGGAGGCGGTGACCCTACTCCTCTACCGAGAGGGCGACCCCGAGCAGCCGATGCTGGAGCAGGAGCTGAACCCACGCCAGAACCGCACCGGACGGGTGTGGCATTGCCGTCTCCGAGCGGAGCTGGTCGACTCAGCGAGCTACTACGCTTATCGCGTGGCTGGTCCGCCGCCGCGCGGGCGTTACGAGTCGCACCGCTTCGACCCGGAGAAGGTCCTCCTAGACCCTTACGCCCAGGCCGTGTTCTTCCCGCCGGCCTTCTCTCGTGCGGCGGCCTCCTCGCCTGGCTCGAACGCGGGGAGGGCGCCGCTGGGGGTGCTTCGAGCCGTGGAGCGGACCTTGGGCGCAACCCCGGAAAGTTGGCACCCGAAACGGCGTAAGCGCCTGAGCTAAGTT